>JASLMQ010000110.1 GCA_030746455.1 Candidatus Latescibacterota bacterium | reverse complement strand
GAACAAGCCCGTGTGTGACTCGTGGGGACACCAGTGGTCGGCGACGCTATTCAACACGGCGGACTACGCCCTGGGCGCAGCAAAGATGGACTACTTCTCGAGTTCTCCCTACCTGGAGGGAGCAGACCGGGCCCTGGTTGCTCACAGCTGTGTGGACCGTCCTCCCGAGTCCTACCTGCTCATGGCGGCTGCCGTGACGGGGAACGACGAATATCTGCTCTTCTGCAATGCGTCCGACGAGGACTCGCTGGTGGAAAGGTCGGTGAGGAACGCCGAAGAGCCCCTTCGGACATGGGTGACCGGCAGGCATGCGGCTGTGCCGCACAGGCTGGGCCGGGTGGGCGTGGCCCCCCTCTCGAGGTTGTTCTACGGCTCTGTGGAATCGTACCGCAGCTTTACGCCCAGCAACGGTGTCTACCGGCAGAGCGTGCCCTACGAGCAGACGTTCGACAAGGTCTATTTTCGTTCGGGTTGGACCGAGGATGACGACTACCTGCTGCTGGACGGGATCTCGGGGGGATCGCATTCCTATCAGGATGGAAACTGCATCGTGCGGTTCACGAGCCGCGGTATCTCGTGGTTCCAAGGGCCCGGCGGCAACGCGCCGGCCACCGTACGGGATTACGTTGGCCTGAGTCTGGCGGTGGACGGCTGCGGCCCGGGGTGCGAGGAGCGGTATGCGGCCCTGCGGTACTTTCTTGAGGGGGACGCCCTGGCGGTCGCGGGGACGGCCATGGCCTATCCCCAGCGAGGTGATTGGTACCGACACATCGTGTGGTGTCGCGCAGGATGGTTCCTGGTCGTGGACGAGGTGTGGTCCCACATCGAGGGAGAGTTCCTCGTGGAGGGTCGCTGGCACCTTCTGGGCGATGTGAGTCCAGTCGAAGGGGGATTGCGATCGGTTCAGGCCGATGCGCGACTGGAGATGCGGCACGTGGGGAGCGGGCAGCAGGACCTGGTCGCCTCGGACCATGCGTGTACCGAGGACTACACGAGCTGGATCCAACGGACTGTAGCGCGGCTGACGCCCGGTACCGGCGTCCGGTTCGCCACGCTGTTCTGGGCCGATTCGACCGATCACCGTCGGGAGTTCCGGCTGCTTCCAGAGAACTCGGGTTACCGGGTTGAAGGGGGAACGGACCCGGTCCGGATTGCCTTGAGCGACAAGAGCGAGGCGCCGGAGATCAGCGCGACAGGTGCGACGTTGCCAACGGCAGACGGTGTATGCGACGGGTCCGATCCAGCTCCCTTCCACATCCGGGGGAACGGGAAGACAGCCGTTTGGCGGACGGCGTGCGCGGGCAGCGTGACCACGCTGGCTGTCCAGGGAACGACTGGCGTTGCCGGGGACGATCGAGGAGGGATTGTGTCGTTCGACCGGGCTGGGAACGTGCTCTGGAACCAGGAGATCGAAGGAGGCGTTCGGGCGGCGGCGGCCCTGGAGGATGGGTGGGTGGTTGGCGGAGACGATGAGACGGTCCATCGCCTGGACGCCTCGGGAGACGTCGTCTGGTCCCGGCGAATCGAGTGGCAGCCGATGAACTGGGACAGCTGGACACAGAAGAACTGCAGAGTGCTGAGTCTGGCGGCCGGCGATATCGACGGGGATGGACGTGTGGAGATCCTGGCAGGTTGTGCGGACCGTCACCTGTACGCATTCGATGACGGAGGCGACCTCCTCTGGCGGTCGCCGTGTGAATGGGGACCGCCGGTCTGTTTGGCGACAGCACGATTGGGGGAGGGTCCGGAGCTTCAGACACTCGCCGGGCTGGCGGATCCCGCGATTCACGGCCACACGCTCGTCTTCGGGGCAGACGGGTCGCTTGAGAAGACGCTCAGCCGCCCGGATATCACCTGCTGGGGAATTCCCTCCTGGTCCAGATCCCTCTGCGTCGCGGACGTCGACGGAGACGGATGGGATGAGGTGGTCAGCGGGGTGGACACGAATCACAATCAGCTGATTGTGTACCGCCGGGACGGCGAGGTGCTCTGGGATGCGGACCTGGGCGGGGCTGTTCTGGCGGTGGCGGTACGGGATGCGCGGGTGTATGCCGGCGCATCGAACGGGTTCGTGCAGTGCTTTGGCGCCGAGGGAGGCAGGTTGTGGAGTCGGTTCCTGGTTGAACCCGTGATGGGATTGGGCCCCCGCGAGGCTGGGGGGTGCCGCGTTGCCCTGAGCGGGGGCAGTGTAATCGAGCTGGGAGTAGAAGGTACGGTCACTGGCTCGAGCGAGGCTTCGGCCAAGACGACCGCGGCGGCGTGGGTGCCGCAGTGGGGAGATGGCGTGTTGCTGGTTGGCGGCGAGGATGGGGTTGTGAGGTGTTTTGGGTAGTGGGCGGTGTGGAGAGACAAGCGGCAAGGTGTGAGAACCAGCGATCCGTCTCCCTGAGTGATTCTGGGCGAGGGGTGTTTCGAGCCCAGGATTGTATCGAAGGGTCGGCCCGGGGAAGGTCAAAGCTCCGAGGTACTGCGGTCGCTGGGATCTGTAGTCCTCGCCTCTCGATACACCTGGTTCACCCCCGACGGGGCGAACCAGGCACTCGAGGTGGACGGATTATGGATCGGTCTGATTTTGCAGGGACCTTGCGTGAGGGCATTGCCTAATCCAGAAGCGCAACAAACCCGTCTCCCTGAGTGATTCTGGGCGAGGGGTCCTTCGAGCCCAGGATTGTATCGGGGGAGGAGGCCCACGAAGCCAGATGGCCAGAATGCAGATCGAGTACAGGGATCCAAGCACAGGAGGAAAACGTGCAGGTGTGTCTGGGTCCGGTGGCCCAAACCGCATTCTGGGGGCTGTTCGTCCTGCTTGCGCTGGCAGCCGCACCGCGCCTTGGAGCGGTGTACTACCTGGCGCAGGACGGAGATGACCGTAACGCGGGAAACCGGGAGGCCCCCTGGCGGAGCATCGAGAAGGCGAATGCGGCGCTCAGGCCGGGAGATACCGCGATCTTCCGGCCAGGTACCTACGAGGGAAGGCTTGCGCCGGCAAGCGGCGGGGAACCCGGTTCGCCGATCGTGTTCCGGTCGGAGGAGGTGCACGAGGCGGTGCTTGTCGGAGGCGAGAGGGGGCACCTGGTGGTCGAACTCGATGGCACCGACCACGTCGTTCTGGAGGGCTTCCGCGTCAGCCCCGGTGACGGCCGGTGGCTTCGGGCGGAAGACTGCGATGGCCTGACCATTCGTGGGTGCTATATGGAGAGGGCCGGTCACCGGGGTACGTCGTTGTCCATCACCCGCTGCGGGAACGTGCGCCTCATCGACAACGTGTTCAAGAGGGACTACCCGGTCGGCAATATGTGCAACCTGATCGGATGCACGTACGTAGTGGTCGAGGGGAACGCGTTCACACGCGTGGGTCACTGTCCACTGCTGCTGGACACGGTCAACTTCGCGGTGGTGAGAGGCAACTGCTTCCACAACTGCTGGGGACGCAACTACGAGCTCTGGGCCTCGGGACGCGTGCTCGTGGAAGGCAACGTCATCACAGAGGCCCTGGACAGCGCGCGCTCCGCGGACACCCGCGCAAAGAACGTGTTGATCGACAGCATCATCCGGTTCAACCGGGCCTTCGGGAACCGCCACACGCCCATGGATTCCCCTAGCTACATGCCCAGGATGACCTGGACCCCCCACATCCGCGATCCGTTTCGTCTCGTGAACACCCGGATCTACCACAACACGATCACAGACAACCTCGGCTACGGATGGGATCTGTGGGGCATCAACGTCAGCGCCAACGTGTTCGTAAACAACGTCTTCTGCAGGAACGACCCGTATGGCAGCGGCGTCCAGATCACGATTACCGAGAGCGTGGTGGGTGACAACCGGTTCTTCAACAATCTCCTTCGGGGGACGGCGGACGGACAGCGAACCCTCCGGCGCGGCAAGACGTTCATGACCGCTGAGGAGGCGAACGAGAAGTCCCCCTGATGGGGGAACACTGGAAGGAGTTCGACGAGAACCTGTCGGCCGAGCCCCGTTTCGAGGGCCCGGAGAACCGCGACTTCCGGCTTCGGGCAGACAGCCCGTGCATCGACGCCGGACGTCCGCTGACGAGGACGACCCAGGAGGGCCGTGGGAGGCGCGTACCGGTCTACGACGCGCGCTACTTCTACGACGGATTCGGGATCGAGGGAGAGGTCGGGGACGTGGTGGCGGTCGGCAGCGGCGACCAGGTCGCTCGCATTGAGCGCGTGGAGGTCAACTACTACCAGCCGGGCATCCTCGTGCTGGACCGAGACCTGGAGTGGGACGCGGAGGCGCCTGTGAGTCTGCCCTGGACCGGACATGGACCGGACATCGGCGCGCACGAGACCTCCCCATCCGCGTTCTGCCGACCTGTCGCACTGGCGGAGCCCACGGTTCCGAAGCCGGGAGAGATGGTATCGTTTCGGCTCGAGACCCCCAGGGCGGATGTGGAGCAGATCCAGTGGGACTTCAGGGATGGTGAAACCGCACATGGGGAGAGCGTGAGCCACACCTTCCGTGGTCCGTACCCCGACACGGGCACGTACACGTTGCTGGACGACGACGCGTGGCACGAGATGACCGTGGACGTGCGCACGGTGAGGGAGTGTCTGCAGGACGTCAGATACCTGCGTCTCTTCCGGTTCTACACGCACAGGAACGCTGAGGAGGGGCAGGAATTCTGGTTCGACGAGTTCGAAGTTCTGCCGGACTAATGGAGGGCGTGGACCGTGTCCGAGATACGCCGCATCATCATCACGCACCACACCCACACCGACATCGGCTACACCGGCATCTACCCGGACGTGGCCATCCAGCACGTGCGGCACCTGCGCACGGCGCTCGACCTGTGCCGCGCCGATCCACGGTTCCGTTGGACGATCGAGGCCGGCTGGCCGCTGGACATGTTCCTGTCGGTGGCCTCCGACGGAGAGAAGCAGGAGATGGCAGAGGCCATCCGCCGGGGACAGATCGAGGTCACGGGATTCTACGGCCAGCCGTTGACACAGCTGTGCAACCTGGAGGAGCTGTGTGCCCACGTTGAGCTGACGCGGGATCTGGTTCAGGACCTCGAGGCACCGATCGACACGGTGATGGTGAACGACATCGGTGGCCTGAGCGCCAACACGCCCCAGGTGCTGCGTCACTACGACATCAAGCACGTTGTCAACGGATGTGGCGGGTGGCGGGTGATGATGCCCTTCACCACGCTGCCGCACCTGTTTCGTCTCACAGGACCCGATGGCAGCCGCGTGCTGTTCTATCAGATCAAGGACGACGAACAGGACCGGCAGGAGGGCCTGGGGCCGGCACAATACGGCTTCGGAGGCCTCTACTTCCTCGCCCCCATGCTGCGTGAGCTGGACATCAGGGAGGCCCGCTCGGGCGATGACCTTCAGAGGGCGGCATCCGAGCTCCAGGGACGCGAAGGCATCGACACGCTCCTCTCCAGGCTGGAAAGGCAGGGCTACCCATACGACACAATGCTGATGCAGCTCGGGTCGGACAACAACGGCCCGAATCCACGCCTGATGGAGGCCGTAGACCTGTGGAACAGGCGCTACGGTTCGCCCGCCATCGAGCTCGGGACGTGCCATGATTTCTTCGAGGCCATCGAGGCGCAATACGCAGATGACATCCCTGTATTGGAAGGGGAGCTGACCTGTTCGTGGAGTGAGCACGCAATCACGTACAGTCGGGCGACGGGGGTCTACCGCCGGGCGAAACTCGGGTTGCAGCGATGGGCCTCTCTCGCTGCCTGCCATTCCACTCCCTATGCCGAGAGTGTGGATCGGTTCCAGGAGACCATCCGTCAGCTCGCGTTCTTCAGCGACCACACGTTCGGCCTGAGCATGTGGAGCTGGCTGGAGAAGGTGGAGGAGTACGGCGGGCTGTTCCACGACGCCTTCGACTTAGCGCGCGAATCGTGGGCCAT
>JASLMQ010000109.1 GCA_030746455.1 Candidatus Latescibacterota bacterium | reverse complement strand
CGGGCCTCAAGCTCCACGACTACGGCTGCACGCTGAAGGCCTACCGCCGGGAGGCGCTTGAGTCGGTACGGCTCTACGGCGAAATGCACCGCTTCATCCCGATCTATGCCTACTGGAACGGGGCGTGCATCACCGAGCTGCCCGTTCGCCACCACCCCCGCGTCGCCGGCGAGTCGAAGTATGGCCTCGGCCGAATCCCCAAGGTCCTGCTGGACCTGCTGGTGATCAAGCTGCTGGGCACCTACTCGGCCAAGCCGATCCACCTGTTCGGGCTGCTGGGCGCCCTGTTGATGGCGCTTGGCACCGTCTGCATCGCGGTGACGGCCTACATGCGCTTCGTCCGGCACATCTTTGTGAAGGACCAGCCGCTCTTCCTGGTGGGCATCTTCCTGTGGCTGGTGGCCACCCAGCTTGTAATGCTGGGGCTGGTGGCCGAGCTCGTGATCCGCGTGTACCACGAGGCGCAGGACCGGAGACCGTACCGAACGCGGCCCGGGCCGAAGACCGAGAAACGAAGCGGAACCACAGATGAGCACTGATGGGTACCGAGGGAGAAGGCGATAGGATCCAACCTAGGTGGAGTCACGGTACTCATTGGGCAGATTCTGGGTGTCGGCAGAAGAGAAAGGTAGCTATCAGCCATCAGCAGAACCGGCGCGTGGCGCATCATCGCGCGCGTGTATGGAAGTCGCGTTGTGGCGCATCCACTGAACTGGGTCAGCTGATAGCTGAAGGCTGACGGCTGATCGCTGGATCGCCGTCTCACGTTTCACGTCTGACCTCTCACTGTCTTTCTCGATCCACGAGTCACGATCCACGGATTGCAGAACGCGTGCACCACGAAGGGCACGAAGAACACGAAGGGCAACAAGGTTGGGAAGAGATTTCACAGCCTGGAACGAGGCGATGGCGAGGCGGTACGACCCGGACCTCTTCCATCGACACCGGAATCCGGTGATCCGGTGGCTGGAGCGGATGAGGGTCTCGGCGGTCGTCGGCAGTCTTGGAGCCCGGCCACGCGATCGGATCCTGGAGGTCGGGTGCGGAGCCGGCAATCTCCTGAAGGCTGTGCCCTTTGGCAGCCTCCACGGCACGGACCTCTCGACCTACGTCCTCGGCAAGGCCAGGCGCTTCCTCACCGACCGCGCCGTTCTCACCCGATCTAGCGGGGAGTGCCTTCCCTACCGCGACGCGTGCTTCGACAGGGCCTACTGCTCCGAGGTCCTGGAGCACGTGGCGGATCCGGCCCGTGCCGTCGCGGAGATGGTCCGTGTACTCAAGCCCGGCGGCGTCCTGGTGCTGTCCGTGCCGAACGACGATTGGGTCGATCGGATAAAGTCGCTGGCTTCGAAGGTGGGGATCTACTCCTGGGCGTTCGAATCGGGCGATTTCCGTTCCCCGGAATCGAACGCGTGGCATCTCCACCGGTTCGATGCGGCAGACCTGAGGCGGCTCGCCGGCAGCCAGCTTGTCTGCGGACGGATGCTCGAGCTGCCGTCTCGGGCCTTCCCGATCCACTTTGTGGCCGTCCTGGCCAAACCGGCTTCCGCTGGGTTGTGAAATCGCGAGACTTCGTGGGACTGCTGGTCCGGCGACCCCACATCTTCACGATAGGCGATCAGGCACGTGTGCGGCATAGCGGGTGTTGTGGGTGACAATACGGCCGTTTCGGTCGAGCCGATGGTGGAGCGACTCGGGCATCGGGGCCCGGACGACCGGGGGGTGTGGCGGTCCGCGGACGGCAGGGCGCACCTCGGCCATACCCGTCTGAGCGTGCTCGATCCCTCGGCTGCGGGACATCAGCCGATGCTTGCGCCCGGGTTTGACGTGGCCATCGTGTACAACGGGGAGGTCTACAACTACCCGGAGCTTGCGGACCAGATTCGGCAGGGGGGGACCGACCTGCGGTCGTCGTGCGATACCGAGGCCGTGCTGGAGCTGTACCTGAAGCACGGTCTGGACTGCTTCCGATACCTGGAAGGGATGTTCGCGCTCGGGATTTACGACGGCAGGACCGGGACGCTGGTGCTCGCCAGGGACAGGCTGGGCAAGAAGCCGCTGTACTGGACCCAACGCCGCGGGCTTCTGGCCTTCGCCTCCGAGATCAAGGCGCTCGAGGCCCTCCCCGAGCTCGATCTGAAGGTGGATCCGCACTCGCTGTTGAAATATCTGCAGATGGACTACGTGCCGACCCCCTTCACGATCTACGAAGGCGTGGGCAAGCTGTCGCCCGGACACTATCTCGTGCTGCAGGAGGGGAAGGTTCGGATCGAGCCCTACTGGCGTCTCGATCCGGAGCAACGGTTCGCGGGCAGCTATGGCGAGGCCTGCGACGAGCTCGATGGGCTGCTCGACAGCGCCGTTCGGCACAGGCTGCTGTCGGATGTGCCGCTGGGGGTGTTCCTGAGCGGCGGCCTGGACAGCACCACCGTTGCCTACTATGCGTCGAAGCATCACCCGAGGGTCAAGACCTTCTCGATTGCCTTCGAGGACCCGACCTACGATGAGTCCGCGTTCGCCCGCACGGCGGCCGACTTCCTGGGAACGGAACACGAGGAATGGACCGTCACCGCGGGCGATCTGCTCTCGGCGCTTCTGCACGGATCGACCCTCGTCGACGAGCCCCTGGGGGATTCGTCGGTCATCCCGAGCTTTCTGCTCGCGAAGCACACCTCCGAACGCGTGAAGGTGGCCGTTGGGGGAGACGGGGGAGACGAGCTGTTCGCCGGGTACCCGACCTACCTGGCGGAGACCGTGGCCTCCGGGCTTCGATGGATGCCGCGGGCCTTCTGGGGAGCGGCGGAAGGAATGCTCGACACGGTGCTTCCCCCGTCCAGCCGGTATCTCAGCGGCAACTTCGTCTCGAAGCGCTTCGTGAAGGGCATGCAGGTCCCTGCCGCTCTCAGGCATCAACGCTGGCTGGGGACCTTCTCCTGCGAGGAGGCGAAGCGACTGCTCTGTCCCGACCTTCGCCCGGCGATTGACGCCACCGGGCCCTGCGAGGACCTGGTGGGCTGGACAGAGGGGAGTGAGGGCCGGGATCGCGGGAACGACGTGCTGCACGAGTACCTGTGGACCTACCTGATGGATGAGGTCATGGTCAAGGTGGATCGGGCCACAATGGCGGTCTCGCTGGAGGCGCGATCCCCGTTCCTCGACCACCGTCTGGTGGAGCTCGCCTTCTCTCTGCCTTACGCGTGGAAGTACCGAGGGGGCCGCGGGAAGCGGATCCTCAAGGATGCCATGCGCCGCCGGCTTCCCCGCGAGATCGTGGACCGCAAGAAGAAGGGCTTTGGCATGCCCATCGCGCAGTGGCTGCGCGGCGAGCTCCGCGATTGGACGCGCGACCAGCTGCGCGGCCTGGACCGGATCGGCATCGCGCCAGAGAAGGCGCTGGCCCTCCACGACCGGCACCTGGCAGGGGAAGAGGACCTGCGGAAGGAGCTGTGGAACCTTCTCGCGCTGGCCCAGTTCGTCCGAAGGAGCGAGGTGCTCTGATCGGGCCTTCGTGAGGCGATCGGGAAAGCCTGAGGGCAGCGGTGGGCAGGAGGAACGGGAGTTGGGGATCTACGATCGGATCAGGCCGCTGGTGACCGGCGGCCTCGACCTGAGCCCCGCGTACGCGTTCCCCTGGAGCGGCACGGACGACGTGATCGTGGACGTGGGCTGCGGAACGGGGGATGCACTGGACTACCTCGAGGGGTACCGCGAATACCACGGGTTCGATCCCGATGCGCGCGCAATCGACCATCTACGGCGAAGGAGGCCCAGGCCCGGGGTCCACGTCTACGACCGCGAGCTCGGCCGGGCCGACATCGAGCGGATCCGTCCCACGGCGGCACTCCTGGTGGGGGTGTTCCATCACCTGAGCGATCAGCAGGTGCTCGAGGTCCTTGACGTGCTCGGAACCGGTGGCCACGTGCGGGGGATCCGTACGTTGGATGTGCGCAAGCGCAGGGGCGACCTCGTGAACAATGCCTTCGTCGCCTTCGACCGGGGGAAGTACGTGCGCAGTGCGGAGGCACTCGAAGCGCTCATCTCGAGGAGTCCGTTCCGGGTCGCGGATCGCTTCAGCTTCAGCCCCAGGATCAAGATCGTTTCGTACCTGGTGCTGGCCCTTGAGCCCCAAAGGCAAAACAAGGCGGAACCACAGATGAGCACGGATGAACACGGATCGGAAGGTGCTGATGCGGGTTCCACCGGGGCCGGTGGGGGCCGCATTCGGACACAAGAGTGAATCGAGGGTGCGATGGACTGTACGGAACGGAATCCGACGATTCGGGTGATGCTTCTGCCCAGGGACACCAACGAGTACGGGACGATCTTCGGCGGGGTGATTATGAGCCACCTGGA
>JASLMQ010000108.1 GCA_030746455.1 Candidatus Latescibacterota bacterium | reverse complement strand
TGCCGAGCCGGGTCAGCTCGGATGCCAGAAGCAGCTCGGCCCCGTCGATGTCGATGCCCAGGACGACCCGGCCGAGCTCGGTTTCCGGATCACCATGCACGATCCGTGTGTCGCCGAAGGGATTCTCCAGCCGCACGCCGTCGAACAGGCGTCTTTCGCGGTCAGACATGTCCTCGTACCGGGCCGCGACCTCCTCGAGGTGGCGGCCCAGTGCGTCCTTGCCACGCCGATCGGCAGCCTTGCCAACCTCGATCGCCGACTCGTAGAAATCCCTCAGGGTCATTGGCTCAGTCCCCCGTCACAGCAGAAATAGCTAGACATCATCGGGTCTGTGCTGTCGCGGTAGAAATCGCTAGACGTCATCAGGTCCGTCTCCTGTCACGCGCCCAGTATCTCCTCCACCATGGCGATGTTCTCCTTGATCATGTCGTCGTTGTCGCCGCGGTGCATACCCACGCAGACCGTGTCCGTCGGCTTGATGTTGGCGAACGCGTATTCGAACGACTCGCGCGCGTCGCGTCGGCCTGCGGCCATGATCTTGTACCCGATGCACGGCTTGTCGATCGCCTGGATGGCCTCGACCGCCTTCGCCGGATCGGCGGGATCGAACTTGTCTCCCTTGCCCTCGTGGACGCTGCCGCAGTTGTAGAAGCAGACCATGTGGAAGTCCACCGGCAGGCCTCGCTTGTGGATCTCGAGATGGACCTCGGGCGCATGTGCGGCCACCCCCGCGGGAATGCCCTTGCTGTGGATGTGGTCCAGCAGGTGCGCAAGCCGGTCGAAGTCGCCCTCCTTGTAGTAGCGCTCCACGATGCCCCCGTGGATGAAGTGGGCCGCTGCACCGTTGGCGACCGACCGATCGATGTTGCCCTCCTCGGTGGGGTGAAGGCCACCCAGCTGGGCGAACCAGTTCATCGTGCCCCCTTCGTTCCTGAACTCGCGAAGCATCCGCCAGATGTGCGCGTCGACGCGAAGGATGCACGTGTTCATGCTGCCGGACTGGCACTGGAAGAGGGTCTCCTTGATGCGCTCGACTGTATAGTAGTTCATCATCTCCTCGTTGCGCTCCGGCCCCTGGTGGGAGAACCCGCTGAACGGATTGCCACCGATGATGAGCCGGCTCACGTCGAGGTCACCGATCTTGACGGTCGGGATTGCCATGCATCTTCTCCTTTCCTTACCCCCACACTGCTGCTATAGCCCCCAGTGGTCGTTGATGGGCTTCTGGTAGGCCTCAATCTTCCCCTCGAGGACGTCATCGAATCGGACGACCTCGCCGGCGGTCGCCGATTCGAAGCAGCAGACGCACAGGGTCTTGGACACGAGTCCGTCAGTCCCGTCCATCTCGGGCTTTCGCCCGGTCGCAATAGCTTCGACGAAGTCCCAAACCTCTATGCCCATACAATTCGTGCTGCCATAGGGGAAGAGCCGGTCCTTCTCGTCGCCCGGGAGATTCGCCAGGTACATCACCTGGAGATCCCTGGCCGTGATCGGCTTGGCGCCGTTGCCCGCCGGATACACGTCGCCTCCCGTCTGGAAGGGGTGCATCACGTTGCCTGGATCCACCATCGTTCCCTCGGTACCGTAGTAGATGCCCGACCGATCGGGATCACCGTGGATCTGACGGGAATAAGACCAGTTGATGACCGTCCCGCGTTTGAACCGGATGACCGCCGACCAGGTGTCCTCCACATCGACCCGCCCGCTGCCGATCACGGGCACGTTCTCCACCATCCTGTCATCCAGCGTCTCCATCACACAGTAGGCGTCCACGACGTCTCCGAACAGATAGACCATCATGTCGGCGAAGTGGGCGCCGCTGTCCATGATCATCCCTCCGCCATTGGTGATCTTGAAGCCGCGCCAGATCATCGCCGGGTTGGTGTAGTCGAAGGGGGCGTCGGTGATGTTCCTCGCGTGCACCGTGTGCACGTCGCCGATCATCTTCTCCTCGTTGATGGCCCATTCGCACGATCGGGCACCCACGTTCCTGCGAACCTGCTCTGCCACGGCCACGACCTTGCCGTGCGCATTGCCGGCCTCGATGATCTGCTTGCTCGCGCGCACCGTGATACCGATCGGCTTTTCGATCAGGACATGCATGCCCCCCTCGATCAGGGCGGTGCCGACCCCGTGGTGGAGCCAGTGGGGCAGGCAGACATCCGCAGCCTCCGAGACGCCCGCCTTGACGAGATCGCCAACATCGGTGAAGACCGCCGGCTCGGATCCCTGGTAGGCGGCGATTTCCTCGGCACGCGTCGTGGCGGCCTGTTCGCTCACATCGCAACACGCAGTCACCTCGAAATCGCGGCACCCCCGGGAGTGAAGATCCCGATACCCCACCAGGTGAGCACCCGAAATGCCCCCACAGCCGACCAGCGCAAGCTTGACCCCTTTGCTCATCCCAACCTCCTGTTCGGTCTTCCGCCGGACTCGAGATGGCCTGTGCCATCAGCCAGTGTTCGAGCTGGCTGTGCTAGCCCTTGACCTCGGCGAGCTGAACGTCGTCGAACCAGACATCCCCACCGAACGTCTGTACCGCCCGCGCCAGCACGACGTGCACCTGTTTGACTGTGGGCGCAAGGCTGTTGCTGTGCGAAATGCTCTTCCACTCCGGCCCTACCTCGAATGCCTGGGATGCCGCACCGTCGAAGTCGTCTCCCCACCCCGGGTCGTGCCCGAAGAGATACAGCTGTACGATCGTCGGCTCCGAGGCCCGGGCGTATGCAGAGAGCTCGAAGGTCTGACCCGCTCCCTCGTGGACCACGTTCCGCTGTGTCCACGATCCCACGCCGGTGCAGTCCCCGTAGATCGATCCCCGGGTGATCTTGACGGAGGCGTTGCCGGTTCGGGCCACGGTGTCATCCGCCAAGTATTGGACCGTCTCCCACTGATCCATCAGTTCCAGGGGCGCCCATTCGTCAGGGATTCCATCGCCGTTCGAATCCGCCTCGAAGCTCGGGTTCCTAACCAGGTTCTCGATCATCCCATCATCCGTCCTTCCCGCTCGGCGTGTCGTACCCAGTTCGGTGAAGTCACCAACCACGCTCTCCTCCGAGAGCGCTACCCGTTGACGATCTCGCAGAGCCCGTTCGGAGTCATCGAGAACGTCAGCCTGCTCCTGGCCCAATTGCCGGCTACCTTGGCGCCACGTTTCCCATCGTCATTGAGTGCATAGATCACCGGGCCCCTCAGTTGCAGGCCTCCAACGGTCACCTCCACGTCCTGCGCGCCCTGGTTCTCCATCCTGTAGCTGCCGGGCCCCATCCGGCACAGGCGAACCGTGGCGGCGGGGTCGGCCCTTAGGGTCAACTTCCCAAACCTGACCGACCTGGCGTTGACAACCTGGAGATAGACCGGCCTGCCGTCCTGGCCCACAGAGAGGGCCAGGATCTCGCCGTCCAGTGTCGAATCGTCAAAGGTGGTCTTCTTGCCGTCATACACCATCAAAAACGTGTCGACCCCCGAATCGGTCGCCACGGAGAGCCCTGTGGCTGCCAGAGCGTCAACAGCCTTGCCCCTTCGGGACGCCTCGATTCGACGCACTTCTCGGATCCCCGGCCGACCGCGATGGGGCTCGATGGTGGCCGTGTACACCGTGGACTCACAGAACCGACGCGCTAGCAGGACGGGCATGTCCTCTTCCGGTCTGGTCCTGAAAACGCCTCGTCCCATACCGAGGATCACCTCTGTGGGCTCACCACCCGGCATCTGCACGCGCACAGCCTCGTCCGGTGCATCCTGGCTCGCCGTGCAGAGGACCTGCCAGGGCTCGACCGTCTTGTGCTTCGACACATCGCGCACGTGGTTGTAGCCGTTGGTCATCCCCAGGCTGCCGGCGTGTGGTGCGAGCGGCAGGTCGGCCTGCATCTCTCCGAGGTTATGGTAGACCCAATCGTAGCGGTGGGCACCGCTCCCCTCGACCCTGAAGAAGTCCGCCACATAGGTTTCCGTGAGTAGCACGGTCCGTCGAAGGTTGACGTCGTCGTAGGCCTCCGCATCATCGGCATCCGCGATCTGGATCTTGCCGCCGGCCACAAGCGCCCGCAGATTCTGGAATTCCGAGGGATGCTGGCACCTTTCGTCGACCACAACGGTGTTGTGACCCACGGGCTGGCCGTTGTAGGTGAATGCCTCGGGCACGGTGTAGAGGAGAATCCCATCGGGTGCCTGAACCCGGCCGTTCGCGTACAGCGCGATGTTCATCTTGTCCGGATGGGCGTGCCCACCGGTGTAGCCATAGTCGAACAGGAGATTGATTGCGGCCTCGGCCTCGCCGGTCCGCAGCATGACCAGTCCCCGGTTCGGGAAATGCGTGGTGCCGAAGTCGGGAGCGAAGTCCACGTCCTCGGGGATGTCCACGGGCTCGGACCAGAGGTAGGTCGGCCCACTCGATCGGTCGACGCCCCTGACCCGGAAGGCCTCCCGGAGGACCCATCCGAACCTCGGGTCCCCCGTTCGTACGTAGGGTCGGATGAACGAGAGGGCCCGGTCCACGATCGAGTCACCTGATCCGGCATGACCATGACCCGACATAGTCATATCAGGGAAGGCGTACATCATCGGTGTCAGCAGGAGCTTCAGAAGGCTGGGGTCCTGGTAGAGATCGATCCCCGCGTGATACGCACATTCGGCAACTGCCATGTATCCCGCGCACTGGCCCATGTCACCAAAGGTCATGAATGCGTAGCTCGGCCCCTCTTCCCACAGGCCGTCCTCCGGCACCGAGGCCATGTGGCGATGGAAACCGTAGGGGCCGTTGAGAACCCAATCGATGAGGGCCCGGTCCTGAAGGCAGAAGGCGACGGCGGCCATGCCCCCCATGCACACGGCAGCCCGGTTGTGGAACTTCATGTTGTCCTGAGACAACCGCATTCCCTCGAAGCTGGCGCGCATCATCGACTCGATCTTATGGCGATCCTGAGCGGAGTACACCCCGCTTGCGTAGGCCATGTCGTAGAGCAGAGCGCACGTGGCAATCGCATAGCCACACGTATACCCGTAGTCCCCCGTCTCCCGACCGAGACCGCCCTCGGGACGGATCTCGCTGAGGTAGACCAGGGCCTCGCGGACCTTCTCGGCGTAGCGGACGTCTTCCGTGAGCGCATAGGCCAGCCCGAGGGACTTGGGCACATGCCGGCGAATCTCCTGTACCCTCCCAACCGTAGGGAGTACCTCCTCGGGAGCCTCGTAGGGACCTTTGCTAATCCATTCGTCGGCGTTCGCAAGGATGGACTCCGCGTTCTGCCCGGCCCACGCCTCCCTGTCGACCCGATCCCTCAAGGTCTTCAGCTCATCGACATCGAAGTAGAGACACGGGCGTTGGTCCGACACCTGCAGTTCTGAGAGCGAAGACCTCTCACACGCCTGGAACCAGGGACTCCCGCTCATCTCGCTGACCTGGACGCCACCCAGGCAGAGGCG
>JASLMQ010000107.1 GCA_030746455.1 Candidatus Latescibacterota bacterium | reverse complement strand
GGGTGTCCCCTGGCTTCCGTCGGTGGCCAGATAGCACCAGTCGTCCCGATCGAACAGGTCGGCCGCCAGCCGAAGGAGGGGGCGATAGTCCCAGCTCACCGTGACGTCGTCATTGACTCCCGGGGTGGCCCGAGACGGCGTGGACGTTTGGACGAAGACGTCAACGGTGTCCGCCACGAGATCGCGAAATTCGGCGGGGACCCTGTCCTCGATCTCCAGGGCCCTGGCCACACCCAGCAGTGAGGCTGCGCGGCGTATGAAGTTGGTGTGGTAGGCCAGCGACCGCTGCTCGTGGCAGTTGTCAGACAGCAGCTCGCGTCGCCACCCCGCCAGATATTTCAGCCAGAGCTGCTCCTCCCGGTCTGGACTGCCCCGGAACTCCGGAAACAGCGCAATGGCCAGCCATTCGGCCAGCCCGGCGTGGTGAAGCGTGTTGTCTTTGTAGGCTTCCCCTCCCACAAGGTGAAGTTGGCGTGCGTGCGCCCAGAGCCAACGCGAGCAGATGCCGTGGAAGGCATCCGACATCGCCGGCGAATCCTTCATCAGCCAGTATGTGGGCAGGATGAGGGTCAGGCGACTCGCCACGTCCGAGAATCCGACGAGCTCGTAGCTGTCTCCCAGCACCATGGCCACGATCTCGTTCTGGAACTCCTCCACCCACTTCGGATCGCGCTCGTGGTACCAGGCCGCGGCAAGGTAGCGGATGAACCAGCAGGCCGGGTTGGTCGTCTGAACCCAATCGTAGTCTCCGCCACCCGCCTGCGGCGGCAGGGAGAGCTCGTGGACCCGGCCCTCCAGCAGCGCCTGGGCGCGCTCGGGAAGAAAGCTTCCGTCCTGGGCGTAGAGGCACTGCCCCTGGGTTATGAACAGATAGGCGCGCAGCGCCGAGTCATCGCAGATCCGCAGCAGGTCGGGTTTGGCCTCACGGACGTGCCGGGCCCACGCCTCCCGTGCCTGCTGCCCCCCAGTCTGAAGCCGTTCTCCGCAGGATGCTAGAGCGGGATGGCCGAGATCCAGCCATTGGGTCCACCCGTCGGGCTCCTGGTCGAGCAGCATCATGCGCCAGTGCGCGATGCGCCGTTCCCACCAGGGCTGCGAGGAGGCCCAGTCCGTCTCTTCGGCCACCCGGGCGCGTGCCCAGCGCAGCGGATCCTGGATGCCAAAGTGCCCGAGCACGGATTCGTACCGCTCGAGCTCCGCCTCCACCTTCTCGGCATTCCACGTCAAGGGTTCCTCCTCCCGCCGGAGCCCCCCTCTGGGCAGCCCGCTTCACGGGTCGTGCCGTCGCGCCCTCAGGCATCTCTCCTGGACGACTCGAGTCGCGCCGACGCTGTCACTCCACTTCCGGTGGTCGGGCCTCCGTCCCCTCCTGCGGGTAGAGGACGAACTTCGCGTAATTGTTCATGGTGAAGTACTTGGCCGCGGTTTCCTGGATGGTTTCCGCCGTGAGTGCCTTCACACGACGGTCGTACTCGAGAATGGACGTCAGATCCTCGCCGTTCACATATGCGCTCTGGATCGCGTTCTGCCAGAACCCGTTCTCCTTCAGGCTCACCTCCCGGCTTCGACGTTGATTCTCCTTCACCTTGTTCACGTATTTGTCGGTCGTTCCGAATGCCTTCAGGCTGTCGATCTGTGTGATCACCGTTTGGACGAGTTCTTCCACCCGCTCGGGATCGCAGCCGAACCGAATGGTGATCCGGAACCTCTGATAGGGCCAGCGCGAGATGGACGCCCCCACACCAATGCCGTAGGTGCCGCTCTCTTCCTCCCGCACGACCTCCCTGAGCTTGATCTGAAGGACTCGACGCATCGAGCCCAGTTCATACTGATGCCTTCGGCTCCACTCGGCTGGTCCCGTGAACTCCATTCTCACCTGGCTCTTGGGCTCGATACCCCTGCGCACGGTCCTCTCTATCGTTCCTTGGGGTGGCCGCATCCCGGTGTCGCGCCACGTCTCGTCTCGTCCGATTCCGGGGAGCCCACCCAGGTACATCTCCACCAGCGGCCGCAAGCGTTTGAGGTCCAGATTGCCGACAAAGGTGAACGTGAAATCACTCGCGTCGGCGAACCGATCCCTGTAGATCGCCAACGATCGCGGCAGGTCCAGCTCCTCCATCACCGCCTTGGTCAGCGGCCGAGCCCGGTGATGGTGCCGAGCCATCACCACCTGCACCGTGTCGCTGAAGGCGGAGCGCGGATCTTTGTCGCGATTCTCAAGCATCCCGATCACCCGTTGCTTGTATGCAACGAATGCCGAGCTGTCGGCCCTCGGAGCGGTGAATGTCAAGTAGATGAGCTGAAACATAGTTTCGACGTCCTGTGGTGACGCACTGCCGCGAACCCCCTCCTGGAGACTTCCGATCCACGGAGAAACGCTGACGACCTTCCCCGCGAGCTTCTTTCGCAGCTCGATCTGGTTGAACGCCCCGAGCCCGCCCTCGCGCAGTACCGATGTCGCCGTCGATGCTGGAATATACTCGTCGTCGTCTGCCAGCGAGTGCCCGCCCGGGCTGAACGACCTGAACAGGATCTGGTCGTTCTTGAAATCGGTCGGCTTCAGGGCCACCCGGATGCCATTGGACAACGTCCACTCCGTCACGCCGATCTCCGGGATCTCCCTTTCGGCCACGATCTTCCGGGGTGCGGGCAGCTGATCGATCAAAGGCACACCGGCAACCGCATCCTCGTAGGGTGCGATCTCCTTCCCTCTGACTGCGCCGATCACGGCCGTCAGCTCCTGGTTCGTCGGCAGCGACACATCCGCCTTTTCCGGTCCGCTCAGCATAACCACCCGGTCACGGTCCGTGATCCACTCGCCCGCGAGTCGGTTGACCTCCTCCAGTCCGATCCCTGGAAGAAGCTGCTTGTGGAGCTCGTACTCTGCCTCTATCCCGGCGATGGGCTCATTGGTGAGGAGGTGGCGGATGTACTCGGACGCGAATTGACGGGAGCGCATCTTGTCGCGCTCGTGGTATGCACGCTCCATCCGCCTCAGCATATTGGTCTTCTCGCGGTCAAGCTCGGTCGACGTGAAGCCGTGGCGCCTAACCCGCTCGCCTTCCGTAAGGACGGCTTCCATCCCTCTGAGGAGGCCATCCTGCTTGACGCTTGCGCCCAGGTAGTAGAACTCCTTGGTACGGATCCACCGTCCCTGTCCCGTTCCCGCTCCGAGGAACGGCGGGTCGGGCTTCTTGGTGAGCTCATTCAGCCTCGCGTTGAGCATCAGGCTATAGAGCGCCTCTACCAGCCTCTGTCGGAACGCAGACGCTGTGCCCTGTGGCCGAACGGGCTGCTTGTAGTAGACGGCCACGCTGGTGGACGACGCCTCCGGATCCGTGGCCGGTGCAAACAGGGTCTCGTCGTGTCCCGGAACGGGATAGTAGACGCGCTCTCTAGGGTTCGGGTCAGGCGGCATGCTCGAGAAGCGTTCCAGAATTAGCCCTTCGATCCACGCCGCATCGAAGTCCCCTACTGCGACCACCGATATCAGGTCGGGTCGATACCAGTCGCGGTAGAACCGCCGGACCGTATCGTAACTGAAGGTATCGAGCACCGCCTTCTTGCCAATCGGTAATCGCTCGGCGTAGCGTGACCCCTTGAAGAGGATTGGAAACTGCTTGTCGCGCATCCGTGCCCCCGCTCCCCGGCCCACACGCCACTCCTCGATCACGACGCCGCGCTCCTTGTCGATCTCCTCCTCCTCGAAGGCAACGCTCGTCGCCCAGTCCTCCAGGATGTCGAATCCCTTCACCACAAGATTGGTGCTGTCGGTAGGCACCTGAAGCATATAGACCGTCTCATCGAAACTGGTGTACCCGTTGAGATCAGGGCCCAGTCGCATCCCGACCCGCTCTATGAAATCGATGAGGTTCTGCTTCGGGAAGCGCTTAGTACCGTTGAAGGCCATATGCTCCAGAAAGTGGGCGAGTCCCTGCTGGTCCTCGTCCTCAAGGACACTCCCCGCGTTGACCACCAGCCGTAGCTCCGCCCGCTTCTCGGGTTTCTTGTTGACGCGTACGATGTAGCGGACCCCGTTTTCCAGAGCACCGTAGGTGACCTTGGGATCGATGGACAGGACAGGATCGACCGCATCCTGCGGCGGGGGTCCAGACACCGGCTCGGGCTGCTTGGTGATCTGTCCCGCACTGGAGCAGGCGACAGTATAGAGCAAGGCGCCTGCGGTCAGGAGTTGTCCGATAGAGGTCATGGCACTACCCCCCAATCTCAAGCCTTCGGTGACCAAGGCTCCGAAAGGCTTCTGTGGGTGAACGTCTTCGCCCCTTCCCCGCTGTAGTCCCCCACGATGTGCCCGCCGCCCTCGAGCACGTACTTGTAGATCACCAGACCTTCGAGTCCGACCGGTCCCCGGCTGTGCAGCCGGTTCGTGCTGATCCCGACCTCCGCGCCCAGGCCGTATTTGAACCCGTCCGCGAACCGGGTCGACGCGTTGTGCATCACCGACGACGAGTCCACGGCCTGCAGGAATCGTGACGCCGCGCCTGCGTCCTCGGTAACGATCGCGTCGGTGTGGTGGCTGCCGTAGAGGTTGATGTGGTCGATCGCTGCCTCCAGGTCATCCACGACCTTCACAGACACCACCAGGTCCAGGTACTCGGTCGCCCAATCCGCCTCCTGGGCCTCCGCG
This sequence comes from Candidatus Latescibacterota bacterium, assembly GCA_030746455.1. The sequence goes on along the minus strand of JASLMQ010000107.1, from coordinate 1,078 downwards.
ACCGCCGGTCCGCCTGCCTCCCGGGCCGCCTCGTCACCCCGTAGCTCGACACCCCCCTCCTGGAGCGTCCGGACCACGTCCGGCAGCACGGCCCCCGCAACATCTCGGTGTACGAGAATCGTCTCGACCGCGTTGCACACCGCCGGGTACTGGGTCTTCGCATCGAGACAGATCTTCACCGCCTTCTCGGGGTCGGCCGCCGCGTCGACATACACGTGACAGATCCCGTCGGCATGTCCCATCACCGGGATCTTCGTGTTGGACATGATGTGCTGGACCAGCTCGTTGGATCCCCTCGGAATGATGAGGTCGATCAGCCCGTTCAGGTCCAGGATCTGACGCACCTCCTCACGCGCCTCCATCAGGTGCATCCAGCCTTCCGGAATGCCGGGTAGGCCCCGGGTCGCCTCCACCATCACCTCCGCCAGCGCACGGTTGGTGTTGAGCGCTTCACTGCCTCCCTTCAGGAGCGCCGCGTTGCCGGCCTTGAGACACAGCGTCGCTATCTGAACCAGGGCATCCGGCCTGGACTCGAAGATTACACCGATCACGCCGATCGGCACCGTGACCCGGTAGAGCTTGAGTCCCTCGTCCAGCTCGGTGGCCGACTCGGTCTTCCCGATCGGATCGGGCTGATCGGCCACGCTGCGGACGCCCACGACGATCTCGCCCGCCAGCTTGGCCGCGTCGACTTTCAGTCGCTTAACCAACGCCTCGGTGAGCTTCCCTTCCTTCAGCAATTCCTCAGCGGCCTCGAGGTCCTTCTCGTTCGCATCCAGAATCCGCGCCGCGTTCGCCTCCAGGTACTTCGCGATTGCCTCGAGGGCCGCGTTGCGCTCCGCCTCGGAGGCCTGTGCAAGTCCGAGCGCGGCGTCCCTCGCCGCTTCTGCTGCCTTCTGTATGGATTCCACCATTCCGCCCTCCAGGAATCGTGCTTTTCTCCAACTTCCACGTGAACCCGGTATTCAGATCTGTTTCACGCCTCTAGGGGCAACGTCACCGGCTGATGGGTCTTACCAGAACGATAGGCGGCCACGATGGCCTCGAGCGTCCGCCTCGCCTCCTCCCCCGGGATGTC
>JASLMQ010000106.1 GCA_030746455.1 Candidatus Latescibacterota bacterium | reverse complement strand
ATCCGCGGATGGCTAGCCCCCAGCTCCAGCGTGTTCCGGCCTCCGATCATCAACACGTTGTGCCCGAACGTCCCCTTCCCGTAGTTGTCGCCCCGGTAGAGGCCCCACGGCCCGTACCCGCCCGATGATCCCAGGTCCACGATCAGCCGTTCTCCGTACCCGTCGATCGTGATCTGACCGGCATCCAGGTCCAGGTGATACCACCCTCCTTCTCCTGCCTCCTTCCGGTCCTCGAACCCGTGACTGGCCTTGCCGCACACCACGCATGCGGGCGCCTTCGGATCCCAGCTCGATCGGCTGATCGCATTCTGCGAGTATCCCGGGAAGGCCCGGCCTCGAGGCCATCGACCTTCGGGACTCACCGGCTCGATATGAGGATTGATCGACAGCAGCACCATTGGATAATACAGATGCCCGCGGCAATCCCGGTACTGGTAGTAGAACCACTGGAGCACCCCATCATCCATCAGGTCCGCCAGCGCGCAGAACATCGTGACGTTCGGTGCGCTGCCCTTTCCGCCGTCCCCGAACTCGACCATCTGCCCCGGGGGAAGGCTGTGGTAGGCGTACCAGTGGCCGAACGCATCCAGGCGAGTTTGACCGAAAGCATCGTGCTCACCTCTGGAGTGGTAGCGGCACGCATTGTAGAACAGGACCGGCTGGATCATCGCACCGGCATACGCTGCAGACTCGTTGGACTCCCCTTCGGGACCGATCACGTCCATGTATCTGCCCATCCACGGCACCGCGTAGTCGATCAGCTCCTGCGACCGGGGATGCTCGTCACCAACCGCCATCCCGAAGAGCCCCAGCCCCGTCACGATGGTCCCGCTCCAATTGCTGTAGGTTACCCAGAATCCATCCTTCTCCATGCTGGCGAATGCGGGCTGGATCCCACGACGGTCGAGCCCTTCCACGATCCGTTGCCGTTCATCCGGCGAGAGGAAGGCGTGGAGCCAGTCATACGCGATCGAGAACTGCAGGATGAAGTTGCCCACCCGGTGGTCCACCCCGATCCCCTTCTGGGCGTTTACGCCGTGCCGCCACTCGGGCCAGACCTCCTCGTCCAACGTACACAGGAGCTGCGCCACCGCGTCGTCCCGATATCGGGTCTCGCCCGTCACCAGGTGGACCAGCGCATCGCACAGCACCCTCTGTCCCGTCGCGAAGGACAGCGTGTGGTCGTTCTCCTCCATATCGATGAACTTGGGGTCCCGTCCCTCAAGAGGCGTCTTCGGCGTGAACGGCGGGTAGGCCATGAACCCGTGCAGGTACTCGAGCATCGGATTCCAGATCGATTGACCCACGTCCGTCTCGACGAACGCGCGCACCTCGTCGACCGAACGCAGGCCCTCGACCTTCTCGGCTGTTACGAATAGGCTTGGTTTCATACCTATGATCCTCCCGGATTTGCTCGAAATCATGACCAAGTCACCTCACGCAAATGCCCCGTCTGCCTGCCTGCCCTGAGTGGGCCGTCAGGCCGTATCGAAGGGAGTGATCCGAGTCTGGGCCCAGCGCCCAGGCTCGGATTGTATCGAAGGCCGGGCCTGAGGTAGATCTGTACAGGTGTTCCCGGTCCTCCCACTTCGATACACCTGATTCACCCCGGTGGGGTGAATCAGGCACTCAGTGTGGACGGGTATAGGCCGTTCGCAAGCACATCCCTAACCGCAGTGGCCCGAACCATCTCCAAGTCCCCGTTCCATCGACGCCAGGGCCCGCGCCCAGGGCTCGCAATGACAATGGCGGTCGCGTTGGAGGGGGGGTAGCTCCCGCGTCCGGCACAAGCTCCACCCCACGTGTCAACCACCCAGACACGCAGGACACCAACCCCCCGTGCGTCCACCAGGAGGTCTTTCGCGGGAGCGCCATCGCGTTGCCGGGCCGGAACTACCAGCACGCAGCCGAGAGCGCGACCGAACAGCCTCCCGCGCCTGGCACAAGCAACTCCGTACCTGCCCGGCCGCCGAGACCAGCAGGCGAACCAGACCACAGTGCGTCCATCAGTGGGTCTTCGCGGGAGGCAAGCCCCTCCGGCGTCTGAGGAGCCGCCTTCTTTTCCCCCCTTTTCTTGGCGGTCAAGAAGAGGGGGCCCCGCTGGAAGCGGATAGGGAAGAGTAGTGGATCTGCAATTGAGACTACTCCTCGGGACGGGAGATCAACGGCTTGTTCCCATCACGGGCCGCGTTGGCATCGAGGCGCTCGGCTTCGTACTCGATCCCCCCGGTCGCAGTTCCGAACCGACCCCGCGGGGAACTGCGACCACCCCCCGTTACGAACGGGGGGAGGGTTGCTCCCGCATTTGCAGATCGCTGACTCGGGTGATATCGGAGCCCCGCTCCTCGAAGCACTACGTGCGATCCTGTTGAGGAGCGTCACCCCGTTCCCTTACCCAACTCCTCCGAACCTCAGTGCCTCCCCCGTGCGGTCGAACACAACCACATCCCGCTCCCCATCCGGCCGCACCACCTCGAGCCTCGACCCATCCCACTTGCACCCCGGTGCCTCCGCCCCTGCCTCCGTCGGCCAGACAACCGTCACCAACTCCGTCCGTTTGGCGGGCCGGCTCGTCGCGTGGAGTGCTCGATCGGCCAGCTGTGTCATCACACAGGCAGGCGGCTCAACGCACGTCAACACCACCTCTGGCGAGGCGAACACCAGAGACAGATTCGTCCGCACCCCAGCGATATCACATCGCCCTTCGCCCAGGCTCAGCTCTCCCGCGGTGTGCGCCATGAACGTCACGCTCACCGGCGTGTCCGCCTCCACCTCGTCAAGAATCACGAGGTATCGTCCATCCACCATCACCACGTGCCGACAGACCTGCTTGACCACATCACCGAACGACCGATCCGCCTCGGCCGCGATCACACGATACCGTTCCCCTTCCTCCCAGTAGAGGAAGGTCCCGGTGGCCGGTTGCTGGGCCTTCCCGTCGATCAGGACCGTGCTGTATCCCTCCGGCGGCGTTCGGTAGTCGTGGCTCCGCCGGATCAGCGGCTCCCCTCCAGCGATCACCTGGATCGCGTTCAGGTCCAGGCTCATGTGCCCGAAGCCCTCGATCGCATATCCGCTCTTGAACGAGACGTACAGCTCCGGATGGGGCCAGCTCGAGGCCATGGCCGCCCAGCGGATCTCCTCGTAGACCTTCAGCGTCTCCAGCTCCAGTCGAGAAGCCAGCGCGGGTGGTGCGGGCAGGTCCCCCACCTCCGATGGCTCGACCGAGTCGACGTATTCGACCTCGGATGAACGCCACAGGAGGGTATGCCAGTCCGAGCGAGGATTCTGCCGATCGCTCGCACTCCCCGCATAGGCATCGGCATAGAGCGAGTACACGGGTGCATCGAACTTGCGCGCAAGCAGATGGAGGAATGGAAACGCGGCAGCGTTCATCCCGTCATTCCATCCGGCCGGCACCCCTCGAGGCGTGAAGTACATGGGGAAGCTGCCGGCCTCCCTCACGCCGGGCAGCGAGAACACCCCGTCTTCGCTGCCGGTCCCAGACTCGAGCACCGCACCGTAGAAGGCCAGGCCCTGGAGGAATCCACCCCAGTAGTTCACCGACTCGGGCCACGATCCCTCGGGCGGCAGGGCCTGGACAGGCGTCTGGATGTCGTCCCGTGCCATCGACAGAACCCGGTCGCACTCAAGCACCTCATCCTGGAAGACCAGTGCGAGCGCGGCGGCAACCCCATCGGAAACCGGCGTCAGGTTCGCAATGCTGCCCTTCCACGGGGCCGCGTCGTTCTCCATGGACCACAGGTACACCATCATCCCGTTCTCAACCAGCGTGTCCCGCAGCGCCCGACGCTCTTCGGGCGAGTAGAGATCGGTCAGCCAGTCCAGGGCCAGCGCGCAGAACATCGCCTTCCACATCAGGTCCGGATCGGCGCCATACACCCGCGGGTCCCCCCACAGCACGTGGTCGACCAGGATCCGAACCATCCGCTTCGCCATCTCGCCGTAGCGCTCATCCTCCTCCACCAGGTAGACCAGCGCCGTGGCCATCATCAGGTTCGGGTTCCTCTGGAACAGCGAATCCTCCGCCGACCCCTGCATCAGTAGCGCATCGCTGGCTAGTGCGGCTTTGTCGATCGGGATCTCCCGGTCCTCCACGCCGCCGGGCGTCCAGCTTTGCTCGAAGAACGTGCCCCGTTGGAGCACCTCGTCCACCTCACCCTTCAGCCGATCGTAATGGGGCGCCAGTCCCCCGCGTCGCGCGTCTCTCCGAAGCCGCTCTACATCCCCAGGGCAGAGCATCACCGACGGATGTCGGCGCGCGCCCATCACGTTGCACGGGCACTCAATGGCGCAGGCCGGATCCAGCCCATCGAGAGAAAGCCGCAGTCGATACCGCCCCCTCGGGACCTCTCCGATCTCGATCTGGAACGTGTCGTCATCCGATCCGGGCGCCACCTGACCACGATCCAGCAGCTTTCCGCCGTCGTTGACCATCGCCGCCTGCCACTCCATCCCCGCAAGGCCGCGTGCCGCTAGCCGGAACCTGCCCGTCCCGCGCTGATCGTGCCCGAGCTGAAGCGGATCGAGACGAACCGAATCCGATGGGGTGAATCGGCATGCCCGCCGGGCAAGCGGGACTCCGGTCTCCGGTTCGGACAGCTCGACGCGCAGACGATACGGATAGAGGAAGCCCCGAGAGGCTCCGAAGACGTACGGTAAGGCCACGGTCGAGCGTCCCTCGCTGGCGACACGCTCGGCGAACGCCACCTTGCGCCCTCTCGGGTCCGTCAGCGTCACCAGCAGGTCCACCTGATCAGGCAGCTCACGTGCGAGGGTCAGAGCAAGCGTCAGCTGCTTCTCCGCCAACGCCTCGTCCACAAGCGCTAGCTCATCGATCCTGAGGGGAGGACTGAGCACCAGCGTTCCCAGCCTGTCCGGTCGGAGCGGGTCCTCTGCCGTCGGGTACCGCACCGATCGGCTGAGCGTGCTCACTTCCAGTCCGACCGGCACACGCGTCAGCCCGTTGACAACGAACCCATCCGGCAACATCTCCGGCGGCTCCACATCCGTCCAGTCCGTCCTACGCACCACGTTGAACGCCAGGTCCATGCCCGGCCGCGGATGGATCCCCAGAGACATCCACGCCACGGTAAGCGTCGCGGACCACCCGTCCGTCCTCGCCTCCACCGTCCAGGGTCCGTCGTCCGCACCGTCGTCGGAGCTGCACTCGAAGCGCTGGACATCCCGTCCTTCCGGCCGCACGACGAGGATCACCCGGTCCTCCCCATCGCTCCGACCCTCGCAGTCCGCCCGCACGACCAGCCGTTCGGCCGACCACATCGCGGACACACGGGTGGCCCCGCGCGGAGTACCAAGCTCCGGCGGCGTGGGGTTCATCATGTTCCGTGTGCCCCGGCTCTTGGCGTACTCGAATCCCGTCACCTTCGACGTGTGCCGGCTGTCCCAGATGTGCTTGGCGATCTCCATGCCAACCAGATCCCCCAGCACGGTGGGCTCCTCGTTCGCCACCCACGCGTCATTGCCAATCAACTCGATCGTCTTCGCCATTTCTAACCTCGGTTCACCAACCGTCCGATCCCCAACCCTCCCTCGTATCCCCGTTCCACCCCTACCCGGACCTGTATCCAGTACACAATCCTCTACAACCCGACGTCTGGACCTCCCTCCACCCAGGATCCCGTATCTTTCGTGCCTGGAGCCTGTCCCGGCAGGCTGCAAGATTGCCACTGCTACAGGTTGTCAACAACGGCCGGGATGGCTTTCGTGGTGCCGCAGTTCGCAGTCAGGGATCACACAACCCTCAACCGCGCCCACCGCACATGCGTCACGCTATTCAGCGTGCACCACCACGCCGCGTAGAAATCGCCATCCAGCGTCGTCGTCAACGTCGGCGCGCCGAACGCGATCGTGTCGTGGCTGCGCGGATACCGATCGGGAATCGGGATCCCGATATGCATCCACCCGCTCACATCCCACACCAGGACCTGGTTGTCCAGATCCCACGTCTTGCCCCCGTCTTCAGACAGCACGACCACAAATCCCGGTCGCTCAGCCTCGCGCGCCGTGTAGATCGTGCCGATCGTCCCGTCCGGCAGCTCCGCCGGCCAGTTCGTCTGACCGGGAATGCCGATCGATTCCGGCGGTGTCCACGTCCTCCCGGTAGGATCACCGATTGAGCAATGCAGAGGAAGATTGATGGGACCCTCGTCGGGACGGGTCATGTCCGCCGTCCAGAACACCGTGTAGAGCCGGTCGTCCGACAGCCGGATCGCCTTGCCGTGCCAGAAGCCCTTGCCCTCGACCGAGACGTCCGCCACCAGCACGTCCTCCCCCCAGCTCTCGCCCCTGTCTCTCGAGGTAAATCCCAGCATCTGGGGTCGGTAGGGACCGGGATCGTCGTACCCGTGCCACCGGTCGTACAGCACGAACCACGAGCCGTCCGCCAGCTCGATCACCGGTGTGGACGGCGTCGCGATCATCCCCTCCGGCAGTCCAAAGGACTTCGGTCCGGTCCACGTACGGCCATCGTCCGGTGACAGGAACAGGATGGGCTCGGTCTCCACCAGTCCCCCGGAGGCGCTGAACATCGGGTGATCCGGATCGGACCGGTCTGTCCGGAAGCACAGCACCACAAGGGTGCCATCCCCCATTCGTGAGAGGAACCCATTGTGATACGAGTAGGGTCGATCGTCGCCCGACTTGTCGTACAGCAAGCCCTCATCGGCCCACGTCACCCCGCCGTCGGTCGAGCGCAGGAATCCGACATTCAGGTCCGGCGCGTACAAACCCCCTCCCCGCATATAGGTGCTCACGAATTCCCTATTGGGCAGCTGGTACGGATGCGGGTGAGACGCGAACACATATCCATACGCGGGATTGGAATTGATGTACATAATCCCGCTGTCTGCCAGCTCGAGCCGTGCCATGTTTCCTCCAGAGATCTGCTGCTGGGCCATAGGTAGAGGTCGGGAAGCGTTCAGCATTCAGCTGTCAGCCAGACCAGATCGATGGATACGCCAGAAGGTCACTACCATACAGGCGCGCGATGGCGCGCGACGCGCCGGTTCAGCTGATAGCTGAACGCTGATAGCTGCCTCACTTCTCGCCTCTTCAGGACTGCCGTTCTCTACTCCACGACCTCGAACCTCCTGAACTCAAATCCCCCAAGCGCATAGCTGATCACGCAGCCCTCGGCATCGAACGAGAAGACCGCTCTTTCCCCCGCCCCGCGTCCACCTCGCACCATCCACTCGTCCTCCGAGTCGGTCGCCTCCAGGACCGCCGGCGCGTGCAGCGAGTAGGATTGGCCCTCGCACGGTTCGAGACGTAGTTGCCCATCGCGATACTCGATGTTCACGTGGATGCCCGGCTCCGCATAGTAACGCCCAAGGAAACGCTTGAGCGGGTCCGGCGTCGCCTCCAGCGTCGGCCGTTTCGGCGGAGCCGGCGCATTATCCTCGGCATCGAGCACCCGCTCCAGCATCTCCTGCGCCAGGTCCAGCCCTCCGTGAGGCGGCCACATGTTGATCAGCACGATCGCGCCGGTCCGGGAAGGAACGTTGAACCACACCTGGGTGCCGAACCCGTGGATACCGCCTCCGTGGCTGTGATACACCCGATTCCCCACACGCGTGGCCCGCCACCCCAGACACTGCCCGGCCGACCAGTCCGGTTCCACATACTGCGGACGCTGGATCTCAGCCAGCGTACGCGCGTCCAGCACGCCTGACTCCCCATCACCGTCGTCGCTCGGTCCGAACTGGAACGACACCCACTCCGCGAGGTCATGCACCGTCGAGTGCAACTGCCCGGCCGGCGACAGCCCATTCAGGTGAGCGTAGGGCGCTTTGTCCGGGCGATCCTGAAACGATGTCGGGTTGTATCCGACAAACGCCCGACCCTTCATCTCCTCGGTCAGATCGAACGCCGTGGAGGTCAGCCCCAGGGGATCCAGGATGTGTTCCCGAACATACTCCGGGCAGGGCTGCCCCGTAAGCCGGTAGACCACCTCCCCCAGCAACGCAAAGCCCAGGTTCGAATACTTCCACGCCGAGTCCTGTGGGATCACGATCCCCGTGTCCGGGAGCGCGGCCAGAATCTCCTCCCGGCTTGGGAACCTGAG
>JASLMQ010000105.1 GCA_030746455.1 Candidatus Latescibacterota bacterium | reverse complement strand
GGCGGCAGAGGCCCTACCCACCAGCGCCGGCGCCATAGCGGAGTCCATCTCAGGTGAACCGAAGCCAGGCCGGAAGGCGGGGAAGCAAGGACTCAAAAGCCGTCGTGTCGCAGCGCCCTTGCGAGGGACGGCGGGAACGGGGACGGACCAAGCAAACGCAACAGGCTACGCAAGCTCAGCCCGCCGACCTGCCTGCCCTTCGGAGCTTTAGCGGAGAAGGGTCCGCCGTAGCCGCAATGCGGCGTAGGCGCGAAGGCGGGGTTCCCGCATCCGCAGCGCAGGGATTCCTCTCTGCGCGTCACGAGCCGACACCACGCAGCGATTGCCACAGGCAACCGACCGAGCCCTTGCCACGCTTACCCCCTTTCCGGTTTGCGGAAGAGCAGATCACAGGCTGTAACAATCACCAGGCCGATTCTCTGGTTCTCACTTTGACCCCCAAATGCTGCTTCCCCCTCTCCGTGTCGGAGAGGGCCTGCCCCGGACTTGATCCGGGGGACACGAGGGGGTGAGGTCGGCGGGGTGAGGGCCTGCACCGCCGCAACCGCCTATCAAGCAGAGCCGCTGCAGAGTACCGCTCTGCGGCTCAACCAACACCTGTGCCCCGGAGGCCTATGTCGCAAAGGGCACTGGATCACGGATTCCCGGCCGCGGCCAATTGCCTGCCGGTTTAACAAACCTCCAGCGGGCCGGGACAGGCAAGTCCGGAATGACAACCTGTGATTCCGGCGCGCAAGCGATCGCTTTGACCAAGGAACTCCTCCATGGCCGAACTCATCAGCATCCGCCGCCTCTTCTCAGACGGCTACCACAACGCCTTCACCGACCTGCTGCACTGGAACGGTCACTACTACCTGAGCTTCCGCACGGCCCACACCCATAGCTTCCCGCCTCCCGGTGACGTCGTCGTCTACCGGTCGACGGACCTGGATGAATGGACGCTGTGTGTGCGGTTCGACACGGGGGCCGACGATCGCGACCCCAAGCTCATCGACGCGGGCGACAGGCTGGGCGTCGTCTTCGGGTCCTGGTATCCGCGCTGGTCCAGCGACTTCAGCCTGCCGAACGCGCCCCACGATCTCATCAGCCACATCGCCGTCTCCCGTGACGGCCTCGCCTGGTCGGCGCCTCGACAGGTCTATGGCGTCAACTACTGGCTCTGGCGCGTTCTCCCCACACCGGAGGGCTTCTTCTGCGCCGCATACCATTTCGCCGTTCGCGCCGATCGTGACATGCGAACCGTTCACCTGCTCCACAGCGATGACCTCTTCGAGTGGCGCCTGAAGGGGTTGATGCGGCCCGGTGGCGGACCCGGTGAGCCTGCGTTGTTCCGCGCCGAACCCGACTGCCTGCACTGCATCATCCGCACCCGAGAGCCGCGCCACCACTCCTGGATCGGCCAGAGCCGCACGCCTTACACGCGATGGGAGTGGGCCGACCTGGGCGTCATGATCCACGCACCTGCCGTGCTGAAATCGGGAGAGGACTGGATCGTCGCCGGCCGGTCCCAGAAAGAGGATCTGCCGCCCGACTCCTGCATCGAGGGATCCGGGGTCGCCGACGCGGAGGGCCACCACACCTCGGTGTGGCGCATCGACGGCACCCGTGCCGTGCACCTGCTCTCCCTCCCCAGCGGAGGCGATTGCTCGTACCCCGGTCTTGCTCTCGGCCCGAACGGCGAGATCGCGATGAGCTACTACTCGCAGCACGAATGGATGCCCCTGCCCTACGGTACCCCCAATCCGTCCGACATCTTTCTGGCTCGGTTCAGGCCGTAGCTTCTGCGGCCTGGAGAGACAAGTACACGCGTACGACACCACGTACTGGACGCCGCACATGGACTACCGCATCATCGAGCGCTGCTACGGGCCCGATATACGCCGCAATGACTGGGCGGCCGAAGGCACCGACCTGATCTCGGCAGGAGGCGACCTGCTGATCCTTGCCGAAGGAGACGCAACCGTCACGCGCTCGGACTACACACACGGCGGTGGCGGGGACGTCGAGGTCCAGCTGACGTTCAACTTCGAGCGCCTCGGAGACGGCGGCTCCTTTACCGTGCACTTCAATCGGAGCAGGGAGGGCGACGGGGGATTCCGCGTGACCATGGACTGCCAAGGTGTCACCGTCAGATACCGGGATAGGACACTCTCAACCGGAGATGCGCCATCCACGACGCGAGAATCCAGCCACACGCTCAAGCTCGCCACATTGGCCGATGCATTTCGGATCCACCTCGACGGTCGGTGCCTTGCCGAGGGCAAGATGGATCCCCCCGGCATCGACAATGAGGGATGGATGGCCCTCGAGGTCCACAATGCGGGCGTCCGGCTCCTGGAATTCGAGGAGAGCTTCATCGCCCACGAGATGGACGATTCCGAGTGGGAAAGGTCAGACCTACTCTACGACGAGCGATTCGGTCAGAAGTCGTTCAGAGAGAACTGGGTGTGCAATGGCGAAGAGCCCGAGGTATCCGCCAGCTCTTTCACCTTCAGGCACATGGGCAACAGCATACTCCGGGAGCGGTTCGAATCCCCAATCGCCGTAGACTGCGTGGCCACCCCGGTGCTCACGGACCGCTTCACTGCCCGCGTTACCGATGCCATCTTCATCTGGATGATCGACAGGCCCGATGGTGACCTCTTCGAGTTCATGCGGTCGCTCCCCGACGCCGCGCTCACGCACTACATACCCATCCCCCTGTACTGGGTCGACTTCGGTGGAACCAACAACGTCACCACCCGCTTCAGGAGGAATCCCGGTCGACGTCTCATTCGCCAGTTCACGGACAGGCCCAGGCTCCTGGACCGAAATAGGGCCTACCGCATCACGACAGTCCAGAACGACAGCATCTCGGAGTTCTGGGTCGACGGGAAGCGTTGGATCCAGTACCACGACCCCGACCCGATCACCGCCGGCTACATCGGTTTCCGTGCTTACGTGGCCGATCTCACCGTCCAGGACCTGAAGGTCTGGCGCATCCGGTTAACCCCGGAATGATCCCTAGGAAAGAGTGACACAATCGGAAGGCAACCCACATGCCCACTCGCAGAATCGATATCACCGTGGACCCCGACTTCAGCCGCCTGGAGAAGGTCCTGAGGCGTCAGGGCACGCCCGACCGCGTCCCCTTCGCCGAGCTCTTCTCGAACATCGAGCCGCAGACGCTGGAGGCGGTTGGCGCACCGGTCGAGCCCATCCCGGATGATCCCGATCCCAGAGCCGGCCAGCTCAGGCGGCACATGGCGTGCATGGTCGCACTGGGCTACGACTACATCAACGTGCTTCCGCAGAACAACCAGTTTCCCCAGGCCGAACGTGCCATTGGAGTGACGGCCGAGGGCGAGCGAGGCTACTTGAAGGGCTCCACCCACCTGATCGCCGACCGGAGGGACTACGAGGCCTATCCCTGGCCCAACCCATCTGAAGTCGACTACTCGTCCTTCGAGGTGGCCGCAGGATTGATACCCGACGGGATGAAGGTGATATCCCGCGGCCCGGGCGGCGTCCTCGAGAACGTCATGTGGTTGCTCGGATACGAGGGAACCAGCTACCTCCTGTACGAGGACCCGGAGCTCGTACGTGACATGTTCGAGGCCGTGGGCTCCAGGATCGTCAGCTGCTTCGACGCCGTCGCCTCCTTCGACATCGTCGGCGCGATCGTCCTGGGCGATGACCTCGGGTTCAAGACGCAAACACTCCTTTCACCGGCGTCCTACCGGGAATACCTATTCCCCTGGCACAAGAAGATCGTCGACGCCGTCCATCGCCATGGCAAGCTCGCCATCCTCCACGCCTGCGGGAACGTCACGGAGATCATGGACGACATCATAGCCTGCGGCTGGGACGCCCGGCACTCCTTCGAGGACGTCATCGAGCCCGTCTGGGAGGCAAAGGAGCGGTACGGTGACCGCATCTCGGTGCTGGGCGGGTTCGACATGGACAAGCTCTGCACGATGTCGGAGGACGAGGTTCGGGCCCACACCCGGTTTCTGATCGACTGCTGTGCCCCTGGAGGAGGATGGGCCCTCGGAACGGGAAATTCGGTCGCCAACTACATCCCCCTCGAGAACTACCTGGCCATGCTCGATGAAGGCCTCCGCTATGGCGTGTATTGATCCGCGTTCGGCCGCGCATCGCGTAGAGATCGGCCGCATCGGCCACCCCGAGAACAGGCACGTAGTCCTTGACTTTCCGGCCAGCTCAAAGCATTTTTACCTCCCTCCGATGACCTGCCGGTTCTGCTCTACTCACAGCAGCTTGCCGATGCACGGGTCCCCTCTCGACCCGCATCCGTGGGGCTCCGCGTGTTCCATCGGCCCCCATCTGTGTTCATCGGTGGTTATGCTTTTCTTTTTCAATAGGTTATCGTAGCGCACTGCCAACTCAGGAGGTCCGCTTCGCTATGGCACATGGTGCACTGATGCACGACAAAGTGGATGACGTCGCCGTTGTCGTCCAGGACGTGGCAGCCGGCGACGAGGTTCGCGCCGTGACCCTCGAAGGGGAGGACGTAGCCGCGGTCAAGGCCGTCGAGGACATTCCCCTCGGCCACAAGATTGCTGTCCGCAGCATGGAAGAGGGCAAGGAAGTTGTGAAGTACGGAAGCACCATCGGAAAGGCCGTCGAGGCCATCACAGAAGGTGCTCACGTGCACATCCACAATCTCAAGAGCATAAGGTGGGCCTAACGATGGAAGACCTGACACTGACCGGGTACAGAAGAGACAACGGCCGAGTGGGCGTGCGCAACCATGTGGCCATCATCCCCGTCGACGACCTCTCCAATTCAGCCGCCGAGGGCGTGGCCTCCCTCATTCGGGGCACAATGGCCCTGCCCCATCCCTATGGGCGCCTGCAGTTCGGCGAGGATCTCGAGCTCACCTTCGACACCCTCATCGGGACCGGAGCCAACCCCAACATCGCCGCAGCCATCGTTGTCGGGATCGAACCCAAGTGGACCGACCGGATCGTCGACGGGATCGGCGTCACGGGAAAACCCGTCGCCGGTTTCAGCATCGAGCGCTATGGTGATCTGAAGACCATAGAGATGGCCTCCCGAAAGGCAATGGAGTTCTCCCAGTACGCCTCGGAGCTCCAGCGCGAGCCCATCGAGATGAATGAGCTGTGGGTCAGCGCGAAGTGCGGCGAGTCCGACACGACCCTGGGCTTGGCCTCCAATCCCACAGTGGGGCGCGTCCTGGAGCGGATGACCGGAGCGGGTGCCACGGCCATTTTCGGGGAGACCACCGAGGTCACAGGCGCCGAGCACAAGATCGCCGCCCAGTGTGCCAGCAAGGAGGTGGCCGACGACTTCATGAAGACCTTCCAGGACTACCAGGACTTCGTCATCGGCACAGGCGCGGACCTGCTCGGCTCTCAGCCCACGGAAGGCAACATACGCGGCGGCCTCTCCACCATCGAGGAGAAGGCCTACGGCAACGTGGAGAAGATGGGCCGGAACACGGTGGTATCCATCCTCAAACCGGCTGAGGCGCCAAAGGCACCGGGGCTTCACTTCATGGACAGCTCAAGCGCGGCGGCTGAGATGGTCACCCTGGCGTCGGCGGGTGGATCGGTGCTCCACTTCTTCACCACCGGACAGGGCAACATCATCGGCCATCCGACCATCCCGGTGATGAAGATCACGGCCAACCCGCTCACCGTGGAAACGATGGGTGAGCACTTCGACGTCGAGATCACCGCCATGCTCCGCCTTGAGATGACCCTGGACGAGGCCGCCGACAAGGTGATGGAGACGATGGCCAGGAACATCAATGGCCGCCTGACCGCCGCGGAGGCGCTGCGTCACGACGAGTTCGTCCTCACCAAGCTCTACCGGAGCGCCTGAGAACAACCCGGTCACCAGTTGCGACGAAACGGAAGAGGGCCCTGGCTACGTGCGCCAGGGCTCTCGCCATTTCCCGCGTGGAGGATTCGACTACTTCAGGAGGATTCTGGCCTCCTTGACCCGACGCCGGTCGAAGTGTATGCACTGGTCATCCGGACTGTACTCGAAGTCCTTGCACACCCTGCCATCCAGCCATACCTGCTTCGGTTTCCTCGGTACGTGGATCGCGAAGCCGGTGCCATCATACAGATCCAGCACCGCCTCGACCGTGTCCTCCCCAAGCGTCACCACCGCGTTGCCGCTCCCGTCCGCCTCGAAGAGCACGGTTCCATCTATCGATAGGCGTTGTCCGTTCTGAAGCGCTCCTCCCAGTATCCTTCCGCTTTGCCGGCGAACGGTGCACGTCCGCCCGATCCCCTGGACCCCCTCCGCGTTGACCTCCGGTTCGTCCAGTCCGAACAACACTAGGTCTTCCACGTCTCCTGCCGAGATGCGTACGCCAAGCATGTTGGGGCCGGTAATGCCTTGCACGGTGTTGGCGGCCGTCTCAGAGGCTCGTCGAGGCGTCAGAACAGTCAGAAAGCGTTCGAGCGCCACGGGCTCCGTGGGCTGCAGCTTGAGGTAGGTGACCCCTTCCGCGCCATCGAAGGGCACCGGGCCGCCGGCTTCCTCCAGCGTCTT
>JASLMQ010000104.1 GCA_030746455.1 Candidatus Latescibacterota bacterium | reverse complement strand
CGCAGCGAGACCTTGTCGAACCCGGCTTCCCTGGGCACCGTCATCACGTAGAGGTCGCCCGGGTTCATCCGGCGGTCGATGGTGCGGTGCCAGAGCTCATCCAGGGGCGCAACGGCCACGCCCAGCAGCTCACGGCGCTCCGCCGGGACGGGAATCCCGCAGAAGGTGCGCAGGTACTCGCCAAGGATGAATCGGCCCTCCATCCCCGCACAGCCCTTCACGTAGGCCTCAGCACCGGCGTCCGCCTCCAGGCTCAAGTAGCTCGCATCCCCTGTCACCGCCGCGCAAGCCGAAAGCAGCCCACTGGCCGTGCCGCCCACGGGCAGGGCGATGATGGCCCGCTCCGCCGCCCGCTGCATCGCCTCCGAGCCGACGTAGTCGGCCTCACCCGAAGCCAGGGCGTATTGCAGCGTGTTGAAAAGGGACGCCCCGAGCTCGTGTCCGTAGTTATCCTCGAGCGGCTTGTACGAGGTCAGCTGCGGGGCGAAGTAGCTCGCCGCCAGCTCCATCCACGTCTTGCCCTCCTCGAGGCCGTAGCGCCGCCAGAAGTAGCGGCCCTCGAAGAACGCGTCCAGCGCACGGCCGGTGCCGTGGTTGTCCCGGATCACCCACGGCGCCCCCTCGAGGGGTCCAGGCCCCTCGTCCGACCGGCACAGGTAGAGCAGCCCCTCGTCGATCTCCCGGCGGATCTCTGCCGTGAAGAAGGCGTGATCGGCCATCAGGTCCCACGGAACCAGCAGGGCGTCCACCAGGCTGTGAATCATGCTCCGGCTTTCGCCGGGGTTGAACACGTCGTGCTCCAGGAAGTAGCGCATCTCCCTCAGGAATACAGAGAGGTACGCTTCATCCCCCGTGCGCAGATAGCCGGCACCCGCCCGGCCGATGTGGCCCATGAAGGCCCAGCTGCCCCAGGGTCCCACGCGCTGCCACATCTCATTGTCGTCTCCCAGCAGCTCCTCCGACCAGGCACGGATCGCGTCTGCGTGGCCGCCCAGCGTCACCTCGTTCACGTAGCCGATCTCGGGGCCGGCCTCTTCCACCAGCCCGGACAACCGCGTCACGGCGCCCGCGACACCGGCCTCGTCGCTCCCGCCGAGCACGACGGCGTGTGCACCGGTCCCGAATGGATCTCGAACGGTCCGCACCACCGACCCGCCAGCGCCGGGCCACGCGTAGTCGGTCAGGTCGTATGCCGCGTAGTACAGATCGCGCGCCGCCCGGTTTACCATCATGTTGCCCACCACCACGACCGGTCCGCCGCCGAGTGATGCAGGATCCGCATCGTCCGAGCACAGACGGGGTCGATAGCCTGTCAAACGTCCCAGGTCTTCGACCAGTGCACGACCCATCTCCTGGTAGACTGGACCCTCGGGGCAGAGGGCCGAGCAGTCCGCCCGAAGATCCAGGCGCAAGGCAACCAAGGCAGGCAGAGAGGACTTGTGGCCTGAGGGTTTCATCGCAACATAGGCTCCCGCTGAGGGCAGGCCAGCATGAAGGGCGGCACCGACAGCCCCCTGAAGCACGCCGGCCAGAAACTGCCTCCGATTTTGCACGGAATCCTCAATACGCGTGCACGCCGTGCCCGAGTCCGTTGAAGTAGGTGATGTCCAGCAGGAACGAAATCCCCACATTCAGCGCATAGCCCATCATCAACCCCAGGAAGAACGGGACCGCCCGACGGTACGCCAGAACGCCCCCTGCCTTCAGTACGATCGCCTTGATGGACCAGGTGATGAAGACGGACAGAATCGAATGCACCGTCATTCCGGACCACGTGATGGCCAGTCCCAGGGGATGCAGCGGCCACCACGGCAGCCGGTAGCGCAGAAAGGTTAGCACGAACATAGCGAGGCACCCGATCCCGAAGTAGCTGTACACCTCGGTCTTGACCGGGTCGGGGCTCGACATCATTGCCACATAGGAGTTGAAGGTAGGCACGGTCCGGCGTAGCAGGGCGCGGTTTCCGAAATTGTAGGCGCCCAGGTCGTAGCCCCAGTAGAGCGTCAACCCGATAGAAGTGGCAACGGCCGCGAGGAATCCCAGCGCGACGGCGACGCCCAGCCGTCGTCGGTCGGAGCCAATCAAATCACCGATCTTGACCACGTGCGCCAGCGAGGGCATGAACAGGCCCCGGGAGTCGTTGCGCAGCGCGCACGAAAACGCCAGAGCGGTCATGCTCGATGCGGGAATGGCAGCCGGTCCCAGACCTTGCAGGATGACGTTCTGAGGGTACAGGGGTGAACTCACATAGAGGAGGCCCGACTGCGACACGACGCGCGCAATTCCCAGATAGACCACGAAGGAGCTCACCACCAGCCCAACCGCGAGCCATCCCCCCATCCCCGCCGCCTCGAACCAGGCCAAGATGAACACAAGTCCCAGAACCGCACCGAGGACGGCTGTGCGATAGGACAGGATTTCATCCGAATCCTTAACCGGAGCTGATGGATCCCACGCCTTTTGGATGACACCGCGAAGGTGTCGCCGCGCCGTCCAGATGCCCCACCCTACCAGGGTGCACAGGGCCCCGTAGCTCTGCCAGGACACGGCCGCTCCACCGGATATGGCGCCGATTGCGAACCGCCGGTAGAAATAGACCTGC
>JASLMQ010000103.1 GCA_030746455.1 Candidatus Latescibacterota bacterium | reverse complement strand
CGGTGTCCGAGGCGACAACCGAGCGCTGCTATTCGATCCCCTGGTTCAAGCACGATCGTCCGGAGATCATCCGCGAATACGCCGAGGCGTTCCGCAAGGTGGTCACGCAGGCGGCCGAGCTGAAGAAGATGGAAGACAAGGAGTAGATTGCTCCAGGAATCCAAGATGCCGGGCGCGGCGATCGACCAGGTCGCCGCGCCTTTCTCTTGGTGATAGGTAGAGGACTCGTGCGGCGTTTCCGCAAGGGCTCTTCGCGTTCCGTTGGTCGTTCTGCCGCCCCTACGGGGCTGGTTCGTCGCCGCACCGCGGTTCCGTCGCTGCCGCGCCCCGCGCATTCGCGGCAGTGCCGCCTGCCTCGCGGGGTGAATCCAACAGCCTGCACCTAGGCAATACAGTATTGCGCGACCTTACGGCTCCCAGCCCCGAAGGGGCGTCAGTCAATAGCCAGGGGCGCGAGCCCCTGGACAGTTGCGCCCGAAGATCCTGAGCCCTGGAAGGGCGACAGATAGCCCGGGGTACCCTCAGGAGCTCGGATCGACAGTCAGCCGCTATCAGGGGATCAACCCACGATGAGTCCGCAGAGGAGAGAAGGCATGGCAGAGGAAGAGAAGGGCACGCCGCAGATTATGGGGAAGGTGACAGAGCTGGCCGGGCTGGCGGACTACCAGGAAGGGACCGTGGTGAGCCGCACCCTCCTGTCGAAGAAGACGGGAACGGTGACTCTGTTCGCGTTCGACGAGGGCGAAGGGCTTAGCGAGCACACCGCGCCGTTCGACGCGATGGTCTGCGTACTCGACGGCGAGGTCGACATCTCGATATCGGGCACGCCACACAGACTCAAGACCGGCGACGTCATCGTGATGCCGGCGGACGAGCCGCACGCGCTTCAGGCCGTGTCGCGGTTCAAGATGTTGCTGGTGATGATCCGGTCTTGACGGGGGCTGATCAGCCGTAGGAGCCGAGAGACCCGGACTTCAGGTTGTCGTGGAGCTTGGACTCTGGATGCCGCCGGGCCCCTACTGCTCTGAGAACAGCTTACGGTAAGCCTCTTGAAGCTTGCCCGAGCGAATGTCCGCCTCAAGGTCCGCGGTCGACCGGCTCATCCATTGGTGCATGGGATCCTCCGCGAACAGCTTCTCGATGTAGGCATCCACGTCCGGGTCACGAAGCTCTCTTGCCGCTTCCAGGAACTCGAAGTAGAAGTTGTGGATCACCCCATAGATCCCGCGCCACCACGTGTAGTCGGGGCCCATCATGGCCGCCCCGTGTCTGGCCCGCCTGCCCTCGTGGTGCCAGAGCTCCCAATAGCGCCACTCGATCTCATTGCCGAAGGCCGCCTCGACCTTCAGCAACTGCTTTCGCTTCACGATTGCCATGATCTCTCCGGCCGGCTTCGCGAATTTCTCGTTGTAGAGCCGCACCACGGCGTCGAACTGATGGAAGTGGCCGTTGACGAACTGAAATCCGTGACAGGCCTGGCACACCTTCCGCATGTTTGCCCGCTTCTGCTCCCAATCTTCTTTGTGCTCCGAAACAGGCGGTCTCAGGTTCCACTTCAGCCGGCTTCCGACGTCGTGTGTCGGCGGCTGGTTGACCGTGGCGCTCATGTGGCATGTGGCGCAGGTGGTGGCCTCGTAGTAGTCCACGCCAACGATCCACCGGTCCTGGTTGATGTTCATTTCCGCCTTGTGCGTGTAGTAGGCAATCCCGTGTTTGGACGCTTCATAGACCTCCTTTTGAGGGTGGTCGGGGCCCAGATGGCACTTGGAGCACGCCTCGGGCTGCCGGGCCTGGCCCTTCGAGAAGGTGTGCCGGGCGTGGCACGCGTTGCACGCGCCCTTCGAGCCGTCGGGGTTCAGTCTACCGATCCCCGAGTTGGGCCATGAATTCATCGAAAGCTTATTGGGCGAACTGGGATCGATCTCTACCTTGGTGCCATGACAGCTCTCACAGCCCGCGATGGCGGCCGGATGCCCGCCCCCCACGTGTGCGAGGTAGGCATCGCCGGACTCGAGGGTGAGTCCGGCGGTCGCGTGAAGAGAGTTGTCGACCTCCTCCGTTTCCTTCGGGTGGCACTGGCCACAATCCTTGGGGGTCACCAGCGTGGCAATCAACGTCCCCTCGTGCATGAATCCATCGAGATCCCCGGTTTCTGCACCGTGGCAGTCCATACAGGTGACGTTGTGACGACCGTGGGGCGACGTCAGCCACTGATTGTACAATCCAGGACTCATGGCCTTGTGGCAGACCATGCACTTTCCGGCGCGAGAATCCACGGTGGCCTGCAGAGAGGCCGGCAAGATCTGAGCAGCAAGGGCGACTGCGATGGCCAGCGCATAGGTGCGGCTCATAGTTGACCCTCCACGTAGGAATCCTCCATCGGCAGATGGGTGTTGGTTGGCCCAGAGACGCCAGCCGGAACGCCAAGCATGGGGCCGGTGGCTGCAGGGCGCATGAATAGCCCGTGGCAGGTGGAATGTCAACCCGGAACAGAGCAGGTCTCCGGTGCGGACCGGAGACGGAGACTGTTCGGTTTGTCACCCGGGTGATGGCGCAATACTGCGCGCAATGCTCACCCGCCTGAGCTGGAACTGATTTCGAACGACGCCGAGCGCGCGTTGCCGAATCAGAAACGGGCAGGCCTTCCCTCCCGGAAGGCCTGCCCGAACTCGGTCGACTACGGGACCGAGGCCAGCTGTTCTAGGACGTGCTACCGCCCTGCCCGTACTGCCGGATGAAGTCCTCGACCATCTCGCGTGCCTGGTCATCGCTGTACTGCTCGGGCGGGGTCTTCATGAAGTACGACGAGGGGCCGAGCAGAGGTCCCTTGAGTCCGTTGTCCAGGCCTAGCTTGCAGCACCGTACCGCATCGATGACCACGCCCGCCGAGTTGGG
>JASLMQ010000102.1 GCA_030746455.1 Candidatus Latescibacterota bacterium | reverse complement strand
GCTCGAGGAACAGGTCGGTCTGGCGGTCGAAGAGGAACAGGTCGTAGGGGTCCGCCTGTTACCCGCCCTGCATCGGTTCGAGCTGTGCACTGACCGGACCCTGGAGGCCGTTCGCCTGGCGAGTACGAACGGACTGCCCGTGAACGTGGCCGCCCGCGTGTTCGATGGGCGGGTGGCGCCCCGCTCTATCGTTCAGACCGATGTGGACAAGGGGGATCTGACGGCATTTCTGGAACAGACGAAGGGGACCCCGGTCATCCTGTCGATGTTCTACTTTGGCGACCTCTCGACGCTTCAGGTCGACTGGGGGCAGCTGGACCACGTGTACCTGGATCTGGGCTGCTCGAAGCCGAGCTCGGTTGCCTTCGACTCCCTGGCTTCGTGGTTCCCCGTCGAGCGGGTCCTGTTCGGGACGGGGGCGCCCTACTACTACTGGGGGGGAGACCGGCTGTCGCTCGAGGCATCCCGCCTCACGCCGGGTGAGCAGGCCGCGATCCTCGGGGGCAACGCGACGGAGGTGTTCCAATGGGGCTAATGGACGAACTAGAACG
Source organism: Candidatus Latescibacterota bacterium (assembly GCA_030746455.1). Next base: position 6,148 of record JASLMQ010000102.1, on the reverse strand, counting down.
GTTTCGCGTGATCGACGCCCACGTGCACAACTGGAGCCTCTTCACCGACACGGCCTTTCTCGTGGACCGGCTGGACGCCTTCGGCCTCGAGGCCATGGTAATGCTGAGCAACCTCAATGGCGGTGGAGACCCCACAGCGGAGCAGGTCACCGAGGCCAACGAGGCCAGCGCCCGGCTGAGGGACGAGGTGGGGGAGCGGATCATTCCCTTCTGCTACGTGAATGCCGTCCACACCGAGAACGCACTGGGCGAGATCGCGAAATACAGCGCGCAGGGATTCCGCGGGCTCAAGTTCTGGATCAGCCAGCGAGGAACCGATCCCCGGACCCTCGAGGTCACACAGGCGGCCCTCGAGGTGGGGTGGCCCGTGCTCTATCACTCCTACTACAGACCCCACGGTGGCGTTCCGTCGTCCGAGGCCCCACCGATGGAGGTCGCGGACCTGGCCAGGCGCTATCCCGAAGGTCAGTTCATCATGGCCCACATGGGCGCGCAGTTCGAGCATGGCCTGCGTGCGGTGGCCGACTGCCCCAACGTGGCGGTGGACTATGCGGGCAGCATCAACGAGAAGGGGGCCTACGAGATGGGGCTCGAGCTGCTCGGAGCCGAGCGGGTGGTGTTCGGCAGCGATCTCCCAGGCGGATGCTACTACATCAACGCGGGTCGCGTGCTGGAGCTCGAGGCGAGCGACACGGTGAAGCAGGAGATCTTCGCCGACAACATCCTCCGAATCCTGGGGAGCTGACGAGCAGAGAGCCAGCACGGAGATTCAGAAGGGAGACGACCGTTGGCCGACCGGCCGAACTTCATCGTGATCATGTCGGACCAGCACAACCGACGCAACATCGGGTGCGCCGGCGACGGCATCGTCCGCACGCCCCACCTCGATGCCCTGGCGGACCGGGGAACGCTGTTCGAGAACACCTACTGCGCGTCGCCGCTGTGCGTCCCTTCCCGAATGACCTTCCTCACGGGACGGCATTGCTCGGACATCGACGTGTGGACCAACGGATGCTCGCTGGCGTCCGATATCCCCACGTTCGCCAACGGGCTCGGGATCGCGGGCTACGAGGCCGTTCTGGGGGGGCGCATGCACTTCGTGGGTCCCGACCAGCGGCACGGTTTCGAGCATCGGATCATTGGTGACGTACTGTGCCCTCGCCCGGGCGGACCCCGTCCCGGGCTGGGCGAGAGACTGAGGGGGACGACCGGTCAGATGCGCGAGGTGGTCGAGGTCGCGGGGCCGGGCCGGACAGCCTACCAGGGCTACGACGTGGCCGTCACCGACGCGTGCTGCCAGTTCCGAGGAGCGGGACCGATCGGGCGGCGACAGACCGTTCTGCCTGGTGGTGGGCTACGTTCTGCCCCACTGCCCGTTCGTGTGTCCCAAGGACCTCTACGACGAGTACTACGATCGGGTAGAGATCCCGCAGGTTCCTTTGGGCTATCTCGACCGACTGCACCCGGCGGTGCAGCTCTGGCGCGAGATCAGGCGCGTGAACGGCCTCACCGAGGAGCAGGTGCGTAAGGCCCGCGCGGCGTACTACGGGCTTGTTACCTACATGGATGAAGAGATCGGGAGGCTGCTGGGTGTCCTGGCCTCCACATCCTATGGCGAGGACACCGCAGTGGCCTATGTATCGGACCACGGCGAGATGGCCGGAGAGCACGGGATGTGGTGGAAGAGCAGCTTCTACGAGGGATCGGCGGGCGTGCCGATGATCTGGTCCTGGCCGGGCCACCTGGCCGAAGGCAGGCGAGTGCCTCAGGTTACGAGTCTACTGGATGTAGGCTCCACGCTGCTCGACCTGGCGGGCGCGGCCCCCCTTCTCGGAACGCGGGGTCGAAGCCTCGGGGCGTTCCTGACGGGTTCCGGGGATGCGCCGCGGGACTGGCCCGATGACGCGCTGTCGGAGAACTACAGCGGCCGGGGGGAGCCGCCCGCGCGGATGGTGCGCGAGGGCCCGTGGAAGCTGAATCACTACCATGGCTACGATGCGCCGCAGCTTTTCAACATCGAGGAGGACCCGGAGGAGTTCCACGACCGGGCAGGCGACCCGGCATGCGCCGACGTGCAGGCTCGACTGCTGGCGCGTGCGCGCGAGGAATGGGACGGGGGCGCCATCGCCGACCACGTCGCCTCCAGGGCCGACGACCGGGAGGCGCTGCGCGCCTGGGCGTCGACCGTGGAGCACGACCTGTCCGACTTCTGGCAGGCACCGGAGGGATGCAATCTCTTCCCGGAGGACTGACCTCGAAGCATCAGAACCTTAACCACGAAAGGCACGAAAGACACAAAAGGGAGGCCTATCTGGGTGGAGGGGGGCCCAGGCGTCGGTTGACAAAGGATGGGGTGACGGACCCAGGCCTGGACGCTGTGTAGAACCGAGACTCCCAGGCGCTTCGCGGCCTTCGCCCCAACGAGACCATGTCATCACGGGATACCTTGCCGTGAGCAAGTCCATTGTCAGATCGATCTTCGCGGCGGCGTTAATCACCTGCGTTTGTGCCGCTATGGCTGCGGATGTCGACTTCGATGGGGACGGGAGCGTGGGCTTCGGCGACTTCGTGCTGTTCGCCTGGGCGTTCGGATCCCAGCAGGCGCGGTACGACCTGGACGGCGACGGAACCGTCGGCTTCGGGGATTTCGTCGAGTTCGCCCGGGCCTTCGGGCCGGGCGGCACCGTGGTGGTTCGCGACCTGGGCACTCCGGTGCGGTCGGTCAACTGGGTCCGGCTGCACGCCGGGAGTGACGGGAGGGGGGCTCCCCGGCTGTACGCGACGATGGGTCAGCAGGCGGACAACCTGTTCGTGCTGCAGATCGATCCGGAGACAGGTGGCTTCCGCCAGTTCGTATCCGACGTCCCCAAGTCGAACTACCCCACGGCCCCCCTGATGACACGGCGGGGGGTGCTGTACGTAGGGTCGGCCTATGCCGGCCACCTCCTTCGGTTCGATCCCAGGGACGAGGCGCTCGAGGACCTGGGCGCCATCCACCGGGGCGCCGCGACCTTTCCCTGCCGTCTGGACGAGGACCTCCAGGGCAGGATCTGGATCGGCAGCTATCCCACGGCCAACCTCGCCTGCTACGACCCCGCCACCGGCTCCTTCACCCGATACGGCCGGATGGATCCGGTGGACATGTACAACTATCCGTACGTGAACACGGATGGCACGATTGCCTGCCTCATCCGGATGACACGGCCGCATGTGGTGGTGTTCGATCCCGCGACCGGACAGAAGCAGTCGGTGGGCCCCGTGGCGGTCAAAGGTGAAGATACGCTCACGTTGAAACGGGGAACCGACAGGAAACTCTACATCGTATCCAGCCTGGGCAACTACCTCCTCCAGGGGACCCGCGCGCTCCCGGTGGACAAGGTTCCCGCCACGATGCCCGCCCCCAAGCTCCCCGATGGGAGCACCTTCGCATTCTCCGACGCCTCCGAGCAGATCAACCGCAAGCTGACGGTTCGCAAGCCGAACGGCACCTCCCGGACGTTCGAGCTGGGGTACGAGGCCAGCGGCAGCGATATCTTCTACCTCCACCTGGGCCCCGATTCGTGCATCTATGGCTCCAGCGTGCTTCCGCTCCACCTGTTCCGCTACGACGCCGGTGACGGCAGCCTGGCGGACCTGGGGAAGTGCTCGACCTCGGGGGGCGAGGCCTACTCGATGGCCAATATGGACGGGAAGCTCTACATATCGGCCTATCCGGCGTCTCGAGTATCGGTCTACGACCCGGCGCAGCGCTACCACTTCGGCACGGACCCCGGCGACAACCCGCGCGATCTGGGTCGGATCGACGACATCTCCTACCGACCCCGCTCCACTCTGGCCGGTCCCTTCGGACGCATCTGGCTGGCGTCGCTTCCCGACTACGGCAGGTGGGGAGGACCCCTGTCCAATATCGATCCGTCCACGGGCTACAAGCGCGCCTTCTACGAGATCGCGGGAGAGGGAAGCTGCTACACCCTGGCCCTTCTGAAACCGCAGGGCGTGATCGCCGTTGGGACGAGCGTCTACGGCGGCAGCGGAACCACGCCGAAGGTCGAAGGGGCACACCTGTTCCTGTGGGACTACCGCACGGACAAGAAGGTCTGGGAGGGTACCCCGGACCGACGCGTGGCGGTCTTCAACGCCCTGGTCGCCGCAGAGAACGGCAAGCTCTATGGGACGGTGCGAGGCTACGGGCCCGATGAGCTGTTCGAGTTCGATCCCGTGGGGCGAACCTTCGGGCGGCGGGTCGAGGTTCCCGAGGGCCGAGCGCGGGACCTGGGCCTGCAGAACGGACCCGACGGGATGATCTACGGGTTCACCTCCTCGTGCATCTACCGGCTCGACCCCGACGCGATGGCCGTGCACGTCGTGTACCGCGAGGAGGGGGCGTTCGACATCGCGGGACCGATTCTGGGACGGGAGATCACCTTCGCCACCGGTCACCGGCTCCGTGCAGCAGCCATCTTCTAGACAGGGACTTGCGAGATGGACCTTCCGCTGACACATCTGCCAGACTATCGCGCATTGGGCAAGCCCGCCTCCGGGGGTTTCATCAGCTTCATCGACGCCCCGGTGGCGACCGACCTCGAGTCGCTCGATGCCGACGTGGCCATCCTGGGCGTCCCCTACGGGATGCCGTACGAAATGGGGCAGTCCTGGACCTTCGACGCGCCGCGGTACCTGCGTGAGAAGTCGCTCCGTTTCAGACGCGCATTGGGACCCTACCACAGCTTCGACTTCGGCGGCCCCCTGCTCGACGGTCAGGACATCCGGGTCGTGGACTGCGGCGACGTGCCGGGCGACCCCGCGGACTTACGCGGCAACGTCGAGCGGGCGACCCGGGCCGTGGCTGCCATCCTGGCGCGTGGTGCGGTGCCCATCGTGTTCGGGGGTGATGACGCGGTTCCCATCCCCGTGGTCCGTGCCTACGAGGAGCGCGGGCCGATCGTGGTGGTGCAGATCGACCAGCATCTGGACTTCACCGACGAGGTGGACGGCGTCCGAGAGGGCTACAGCAGCCCGATGCGGCGGCTGTCGGAGATGCCGTGGGTCGAACGGATCGTTCAGATCGGGCTCCACGGAACGGGAAGCGGTCGTGTCGCGGACGTGGAGGCCGCGCAGGCAGCGGGGAATCTCCTGATCGCCGAGCGGCAAGTCCACGAAGAGGGTGTGGAGACCGTGCTGGACCGGATGCCGGAGGGGGCGTCGTACTTTATCACCCTGGACTTCGACGGTCTGGATCCCGCCATCTGCCCCGCGGTGAGCCATCCCGAGCCTGGAGGGCTGAGCTTTGCGGAGGCCGTCGGACTGCTCAGAGGACTGGCCACCAAGGGGACTGTCGTGGGGATGGACCTGGTGGAGTTCGTGCCGGAACACGACCTCAACGGACTGGGTGGCCACACGGCCGGCAGGCTGGTCCTCAACCTGATCAACGCGATGGTGCGGTCGGGGCAGTTCGATCGCACCTAGAAAACGGCGGAACCACAGATGAGCAAGGATGGACACGGATGGCGAGGCGCCAGAGCCGGGGCATTGCGGGCCCGAACAGCTCCCAGGCTAGGGCTGTGCACCAGTAGGGAAGCAGAAGCGGAACCTCACCAGGGGATACAGATGATGAGCACACTGATGCTGGTCGGAATCGTGTTGATGGTGATCGGGCTGTGGGGGTCGTCCGTGGCAGACGCCGGGGAGCCAGGGGGGCGTGTGGTGACGCTTTCATCCCTCTGTCTCCTTGATACGGAGGAAGTCAAGACCCGGGAAGCGGTGCTCGAGAGGATACGTGCCGCGGCCCAGCGTGACGATCCCGACCTGCTCGTCGTACCGCTGACACCCTTCCTGTCCTTCCGGGAAGGTCACGAGGCGGAGGACCTGAAGCCCTTTGCCGAGCTGGCTGCCGAGCACAACACCTACCTGGCGGTTGCGATGGAGGAAGCCGGCGCCGACGAGAGGACCTACTGCACCTCGGTATTGCTGGGACGAGGCGGCGAGATCGTCGGGACCTATCGGAAGACCCACAACCTGCCGGACGACAAGACCGCGTTGGGCGACGACCTGCCCGTCTTCGAAACCGATTTCGGCATCCTGGGGTTCAGCCTGAGCACCGATATCACCTTCCCCGAGGTGTGTGCCGTCGAGCGGATGAAGGGCGCGG
>JASLMQ010000101.1 GCA_030746455.1 Candidatus Latescibacterota bacterium | reverse complement strand
TCTCAGACACTATGATTGGCCGCCCATCGCTCAGGCCTCACGCTTCTGCTGACCATCGTGCTGCACGCCGCGCTCGGCTTGGCACATCTCACACTAAACGGGCGCCTCAGCGCCAAGTTCATGAATAGTCCAGGCTAGTAGTCTCTGTGTGCTCAGTGGTGCCAGCTTTTCGTGTTCCTTTCTTACTTCTTCTTCCTGGACCGATCCCGCCGCGCATAGAGCCTTGCCAGCTTCCGCTCCACTTCGAGGTTACCCAGGTTCGGATCCCGCTTCACGATCCTCTCTACCTGCTTGGGTGTCCGCGGTTTCACCGGCCACTTCTCCGCGGCCGAGACGCGCAGCAGCACCCGGCACACCACCGACGCCGCATCGCGCAGGTCGGCCAGCCGGATCTTCTCCAGCGTGTCGAACGCCGTGTGGCCGAACCCCCGCCCGGTGAACTCCGCCTCCGCATCGCCCATCGTGGCGGTGGGCACCCCCTGCATGAAGAACGGGAAGTGGTCCGAGAAGGGGGACAGCTTCTGGCCGTACGGCATGTCATACGCCATCTGGTCCCGCGCCGTCTCGAAGAAACCGTCCAGCCCGGGCCAGTGGTGCATCACGATGCCCTTGCGACTCGGTCCGCCGGCCGCGTCCAGGTTCAGCATCAGTCGGATCCCCGGCAGCTCATCCTTGTGCGCCTCCACGTACTCGTGCGCCCCGATCAGCCCGATCTCCTCGGTGCCGAACGCAATGAACCGGACCGCGCACCCCAGGTGGTCCGATGCGTGTGCGGAAAGCACCCGGGCGGCCTCCATCACCACGGCCATCCCCGATGCAGGATCCCGGGCGCCCTGGGAGATGTCGTGTCCGTCGTAATGGCATCCGACCACCACCGACTCGTCGGTGGCATCGGTCCCCGGGAGTTCGCCAACCACGTTCCACGAGGTCTTCGTGCGAGTCCGGTGTCGCGCCCGCAGCCTCAGGCGAAGCGTGCCCTTCCGGCGTTCCAGCCGCAGCAGGAAGTCCCCCCATTCCTTGGACACCGAGATGCCGGGGATCAGGGCCTCGCGGTTCCGCGCGATGCTTCCCGTGGCCGGCCCCAGGCCCTCGTAGTGGTTCGCGAAGATGAAGGCCACCGCGCCGGCCACGGCGCTCCGCGCATACTTCTCCGACCGATGGACGGTCCGGCCCAGCCCCTTTGGGGGACGGCTCGTCGCCATCACGATCCGACCCTTCATCGAGCGGCCCGTACGCTCGAAGTCAGCCGGTGCGCCGTCTCCCACGCTCACGAGTTCGGCCTCGAGACGTCCCGACGGGCAATAGGGCAACGCGATGCACGGGATCTCCATCTGAATGGGATCCACGATCTCCAGGCAGGTGTCGCCGCGTGTCCACGCGGCGTATTTGTAGGACTCCCGCCGAGTCCGGGAAAGACCGTAGGCCTTCAGCATCTGCTGCATGTACACCGCAGCATCCCGCTCTCCCTGCGTCCCGCCGAACCTCGATCCGAAATCGTCACAAAGCACGGTAAGAACGTCCATCGACTCCGACGAGGTGTAGATGTCGCCCAGCATCTTCTGGTCGACGTCCAGATATGGATTCTCCACGGTCGCCTCTCCCCTCTCTGTTGTCGTCTGTCTGCCGCCACTCCTCTGATCATACGAACATGAGCCACTGGATATAACGCGGCGTTGGTATATTGTCAAGCCCTCTCCCGGCACCCTCCGGTCTGCACCTGTACGGACACGGAATCCCCATTCGGGATACAGATCCGATTTACCCGTTGTCCCAACCACGTAGGGATGGTACCTTCCAGACCCATCGTCCTGGACGCCCTGTCGCGTTAGGACCTACCTCCATCTTGCTTGTCGGAGTTTTCGCGCATCAAAGCGATCTCCCATCACCCACACGAGATGCCGCAATGTCTATAACCATCACCTTCCTGGGCACGTCCTCCGTCACCCCCGAAGCCGGGAACGACACCGCGAGCTTCCTGATCAACGGAAACGTCCTGGTGGATACGGGGTGGTACTCCGCCATCAGGATGCTCGGTTGCGGGCACAGCCCTCTGGACCTGGAGTACATCCTCCTCACACATCTCCACCACGACCACTACATCGGCCTGCCGCAATTGCTCTTCTACAGACGAATGCGGCAGAAGGACCGCGACCGGCTTCCCCCGCTCAAGGTGGTCGGTCCCGCCGAGGACATCCAGCGGGTGGTGGACTTGTCCCGCGCGCTACTGCAGGTGGAGCGCTTCCCGGACGACGGGTGCGTGCCCGAGGTCGTCCCCCTTGCACCGGGCGATGCGCTGGAGACGGAGACGCTCCACGTTGAGACCTGCGAGACGGTCCATGCCGTCCAAGGCCTTTGCTACCGCCTCACCGACAGAAAGACCGGATCGGCACTTGGTATC
>JASLMQ010000100.1 GCA_030746455.1 Candidatus Latescibacterota bacterium | reverse complement strand
CGCGCACATCCCCCGGCTCGGGACCGTGATGTCCCCGCAGCGGCGTCGGCTGCTGGTGCCGGCCGTCATCGCCGGGTGCCTGCTCGGCGCAGTCGCCGCGATCGGCTACACCGTCCATCAGGGCTACTACACCTCGGGCAGCTACAACTTCGGCGCATCCAGCTTCAACGGCTCGGGGGACGGTGCGGTGGGCATCTGGCGGCTGTCCACCAACCGGATCCAGCAGGGTACCTTCGGCACCGATTGGATGCGTGTGCAATTTCTCGGCATCGGAGTGGCCTTCACCGGTCTGCTCTACTATCTGCGCTACCGGTTCCCGACCTTTCCCATCCACCCGATCGGGTTCACCATGTCCGCCTCAGGATTCATGAGAAACGGCGTGGTATCCATCTTCCTGATCTGGGCGGTCAAGACCTTGCTGCTCAAGGTGGGGGGGCTCGAGCGCTTCCGCAAGACCGCGCCCCTGTTCCTCGGCATCCTCGTGGGCTACCTGGCCGGAGTGGGTATGGGCCTCATCGTGGACATCATCTGGTTCAACGGCAACGGCCACCTCGTCAACCGACCATAGCCCGTATCGACTCCGTGCCCCGTCCGCCATTCCTCAGTTCTCAGTTCCATAATCAACAATGGGTCCTGCTTCTTGGCTTTCGACCTAATCCTCCGCAACGGCACCCTCATCGACGGCACCGGTGCCCGCGATCCTTTCCCGGCCGATATCGGCATCCTGGGCGACCGCATCGCCGCCACGGGCTGCCTGGGCCCGGCCAGGGCGGCCCGTGAGATCGACGCCTCGGGTCGGCACGTCTGCCCGGGCTTCATCGACGTCCACGTGCACTCCGAGATCGCCCTGGTCGAAGGAGAAGACCGGCACGCCGGCATCCGCCAGGGGGTGACCACCCAGCTCACCGCGCCCGACGGGTTCGGCTGGGCGGGACTGTCGCCTGAGCGTACCCGGGAGATGTGGGAGTACACCCGCTTCGCCGTCGGGGAGACGGAGGTCAAGCCGGGATGGCCGACGATCGACGCCTACCTGTCGATCTTCCCCGGCAACTCGGCGTCCAACGTCTATCCGCAGGTTCCCCACTGTGCGCTGCGCCTTGCCGTGATGGGGTGGGACCCCTCCCCCGCGTCGGACGAGCAGATCAACGCCATGGTCGCCCTGGCCGAGGCGTGGATGGAGGCCGGGGCCGCCGGGCTCTGCCTGGGTCTGGACTATCAGCCCAGCGCCAACGCCGACACCCGCGAGCTCGTGGCGCTCTGCAAGGCGGTCGCCTCGCGCGGCGGCATCTACGCGGCCCACCAGCGCTACCACACCCTGGGGCGGGTGGCCGCCTGGGAAGAGACCCTCGAGCTCTCGCGCCTGGCCGGGATACCCGTCCACGTGTCCCACGAGCGGATCGACGACTCGATCCTGGCGATCTTCGAGCGCGTGGACCGGGAGGACTTCGACCTCACCTTCGAGGCCTACCTCTACCCCGCCGGGATGAGCCACCTGACCATCATGCTTCCCGTCGAGGTCCAGATCGGCCCCCCGAGCGAGGTAATCGAGAACCTCAAGAAGCCCGAGGTGCGCGAGAAGTCGCTCCCCCATCTCAAGGAGTGGCTGGGATCGTGCAACCAGATCATGGGATACACCCGGTCGGGACGGTACACCGGTCGCAGGCTGGCGGACCTCGCAGCGGAGGCCGGCGCGGCACCCGAGGCCTTCGCCTACGACCTTGTTGTCGAGGAGGAGGGCGTCTGCACCTACATCTTCCCCTGGCAGGTCCCAAACCAGGAGGCCGACGCCTCTGTGGCTCGCACCGCCGTGCATCCCCGTCTGATGATCGCCAGCGACGGGGTCTACAACGTCCCCCATCCCCATCCAAGGGGGTTCGGCTGCTTCGCGCAGGTCCTGGGCCAGTTCGTCCGCGAGCGAAAGCTCCTCTCGGCGGCCCAGGCGGTCCACAAGATGAGCGGGTTCCCCGCCCGGCGCTTCGGGCTTGCCGACCGCGGCCAGATCGCGGAGGGGATGGTCGCCGATCTGGTCGTGTTCGATCCCGAGACCGTTGGCGCGGGGGCCACCTTCGAGGAGCCTCGGAAGCCGCCCACGGGGATCGACCACGTCCTCGTCAACGGGGTGCCGGCCGTCGAGCGCGGCCATCCGACAGGACATATGGCGGGGCGTGTGCTGAAGCGGGGGAGATGACGACGGACCACGGAAGAACCGGCCTCGCGGCATACTGCCGTCGTACATTGCCCGTCGTCTGTCGTCTGTCGTCCGAGTCGCGCTAGACAACACCTTCCGTCATCGCTGCGCAAGCATCCCTCCGAGCCAGCAATCGAGGAGCCGAGCAATGCCTGACGTCATCCGCGAACCCGCGCGCGAGACCCCCGTCTCCCATACCGTCGACCTGCTGGTGGCCGGTGGGGGCGCATCGGGAGTGGCCGCGGCCGTCTCCGCCGCGCGTATGGGCCTGTCCGTGGTCATGGCCGAGCTCACTGCCATACCCGGTGGGATGATCACCCATGTCAACCGCTGGTTCAGCAGGGATTTCGAGAACAAGGGCGGGTACACCCGTGAGTTTCTCGACGCCATCACCGAGCTGGGTTTCTGCGAGTGGCCCTACTACAACCCCTTCCCCCTTGTTCCCTACTTCGACGACGTCCTTGAATCGTCGGGCGCCCGTCCACTCTATCTCACCGGGGTGGCGGCGCCCCTGATCGAGGACGGCCGTCTGGCCGGCGCGATCGTCGAGTCCAAGTCCGGACGTCACGCCGTCCGGGCGCGGATCGTGATCGACGCCACAGGAGATGGGGATCTCGCGGCGCGGGCCGGGGCGCGTTTCTCGATCGGGAGGCCGGGCGACGGGGCCTGCCAGTCCATGTCCATCTCGCACATGCTGATGGACTATGTCGGCCCCGCGATCGATGCCGACACCTTCACGGCCATGGTCCACGACGCTGCGCAGGAGGCGGGGAGCGGCTTCGAGCTGCCCTACGACCACTGGCGTATCGCACCCCTGGTGGGCACGGAGCACGCGGTCTGGCACACGATCCCGCACGTGACCGGGCACGATCCACTCTCGGCGGAGGGTCTGTCCGACGCCTTGGTCGCTCTACGAAGGCAGGCGTGGGATCTCTACCAAACGCTCAAGGAACACGCCGAGCCCTTCCGTGATGTGGCGTTCGGCCCCGTCTCGTGCTATCCCGGCGTTCGGGAGAGCCGCCGCATCGTGTGCGACGCCGAGATCACATCCGAGGCCGTTCGTTCCGGTCAGAAGTCCGAGACCGGCCTGTTCACCGTGGTGCAGTCGATCGACATGCACAAGCCGACCGAGGGAGAGCCGTCGATCGTCGTCGAGCGGATCAAGCCCTACCACGTGCCCTACGGCGCGCTGCTGCCCCAGGGTATCGAGAACCTGCTGGTGATCGGTCGGTGCATCGGCGGGAGCCACGAGGCCTGTTCGAGCTACCGGGTGGTGCCCGATTGCATGGCCATGGGTGAGGCGGCGGCCCTAGCGACGAGGATGGCCATCGAAGGGGGATGTACTCCGCGCGAGATCGCGGTCGGCGATCTCATCGGCGAGATGGCGAATCGGGGATACCAGCGCTAGGCAGATAACGGCTGTTGACTGGAGACAATGCCCATGTCAGGCACAGACCCACAACCCGCGGAACGAGGCCCGTACCGCATCATCGACACCGCACCGGCAACCCACGTCTATTCCGGCGGCCTGCTCTGCAACCTGCGGGATCCAGCGTCGGCTCAGACGTCGGATTACCTCTGCGGCGAGCTCACCTGGGACAGCTCGTGGCTGTCGCTGAACTGGTACCACTGGGAGGGCTCGGACTGGATCCGCACGAACATCTCGGAGGGTCTGGGCATTGCCGTGGGCATGGGGGCCGTGGACCTCACCGGGAACGGCAGGGCCGACGTGGTCGCAGCCGAGTGGCCCCTGGGTGGGCAGAAGGGAGGGGTTGAGGGCGGCCACGTCTTCTGGTTCGAGCAGCCGGACGATCCCTTGAACGAGGTGTGGCCGCGGCACGTTCTGACCACAGGCTGGGACAAGGCGCACGACCTCCATCTGGGCGACATCAGCCGCGACGGTCGCCCCGATGTGCTGGTGAGGATGAAGGATGGCCGGATCGGCTGGTATCACATGCCCGGGGATCCGCGGAAGCCGTGGACGGAGACCCTGGTGTGCGAGGCCCATCCGGGAGACGGGACCGCGCTGTTCGACATCACCGGCAACGGCAGCCTGGACATCGCGACCGGATCTGGCTTCTTCGAGAACGTCGACGGCGCGGGAGACCGCTGGGCGTTTCGTCCCTTCGACGCCGCCCGAGACCTGGAGCTTGACCTGGAGACCCGGGTGGTCGCCTCGGGAGACCTCAACGAGTACCGCATCCAGGCGCTGCTCCAGGCGGGCGAGCCGATCGATGCCTTCGGCGTGGGCACCGAGCTGGTCAACTCCAAGGACGCCCCCTCCCTGGGCGGCGTCTACAAGGTGGTC
>JASLMQ010000099.1 GCA_030746455.1 Candidatus Latescibacterota bacterium | reverse complement strand
GATCACCACGGGATGCTGCCGGACCGCGTCCAGGATCTCGGCCCTCTTTGCCGTGATGGGAAGCGACTCGGGATAGGATATCCTGGGACGCCGGCGGCGCCGCTTCCTGAGCAGAGCGGCCGATTTCGAGGCCTGGTTCTTGAGTCGCCTCAGGGCATCGGGATCCCGCCGGGTCCGGCGCTGGAGGCCCTCGAGCTTGCGCTCGATTCGGACCCGGTCCTGCAGCATGCATTGCGGCAGCAGGGAGCGGATCTCGCGGACCAGCCCAGACGGTCTGCGTGTGGGACGTGTGGGCTTCTTCTCGGTCATCAATCGCTGTGTGGGCCGGTCGGCGGCGGCTATTCGGAGGCGACCGGGTCGTCGGCGGACATACGGAAGTCGATCTCGGGGGGGACGGGGAACTCCCGGCGAACGCGAGCGCGGAGCGAATCGTCGACCGGAATGCCCTCGTGAACGCTCAGGCGGCGTTCGTGGTACTCGAACCAGAGGTGCGAGAGGGAGCGTTCGCCTTCGCGCAAGTCGACAATCACGAGCTTCTCAGCGAACAGGCGCTCCACGCGATCGAAGTCGCCCGTCTCGAGAGCGGCCCGGCCCTCGATCAGCTTGAGCCGGCCTGCGGACCGGACGGAGTCGGGGAGCTCTGACAGCAGATCGAGCCAATCCTGTGCCCGCCCAGCATCCAGGAGGGCCTGAGCACACTCGATAGCAAGAGGGATGAGCGTTGGGCACAAGCGACAGGCGGCGACGTAGTCCTCTTCGGAGAAGCCCGAGTACTCCTCCTTGGGCCTCGGCTTGGAGGGCATGCCCAACGGCGGCAGGGGGTTCTCCGGCCCGAGATCCGCAGCCGGCATGGTGAAGGTCTCGAAGCGTAGCTCGGACACGTCAAGCTCTCCTGTCGTATCAGGGAATAGTCAAGATCCTACCACAGATGGATCCCGGCTTACTGCATACCGGGACAAGCACAGATGGGCACCGATTAAGAAGCAGGGAAGCCCGGGGAGGCCGTCAGGGTGGAGACGCATCGCCGCCGGTGGGGGAGTCGACGAGAGAATCCAACTCGGCTACGGCGCGAGACAGCTCCTGGGCAAGGGGAGCATCGGCATCGCGGCCAAGCGCGCAGGCGACTTCGCGGTAGTACCAGAGGGTACCCTCTTTGCCACCGTTGAAGACATCCCAGATGGTGTCCCCGGACTTGCGGTAGTCCCACAGGAGGGACAGGACGTTGTGGAGCTTGTCGGCCGCGGTGACCCGACGGACTTCCGGCGTGGCGTCGGCCAGCGATGCGATGAACGAGACCTTTCGCTCCCGCCACGGGGGCTTGGGTGTCCGATCCGTATCTGAGCATCCTTCGACGATGCGGGCAACGGCGTCGCCGAACCGCCTTCGGATCTCGGCAAGGACTTCCCGGCCGCCCTGGTCCTCAACCGCGTCGTGAAGGAGCGCCGCCACGGCCTCGTCCTGGCTGCCCCCCGCCTCCAGCACCAGCGAGGCCACGCTCAACAGGTGGGCGATGTAAGGCGTGTTCGAGGCCTTCCGCACCTGGCCGGCGTGCAGCCTGTGGGCGAAGACGATCGCCTCTTCGAATCGGGTCTGTGCCTTCGGGTCGCCAGGCATTCTGATGCTTCCAGGTCCAATCAGGACGAGAGCCACATCATCTTGATGCAGACCGGCGCAGGGACCTCCGTGATGTGTCCCGTCGGGGTCAGCCGTCCTGTGTCCGGATCCATTCGGAAGCTGACGATGTTGTCGCCGTTCTGATTCGCCGCAAGGAGAATCGAACCCGTCGGATCGATGGCGAAGTTACGCGGGAACTCCCCCTGGGTGGGCTCCAGACCGACAAGGTCGACCTTCCCGGTTCCCTCGTCGATCTCGAAGATGGCCAGGCTGTCGTGCCCACGGTTCGTGCCATAGAGGAACCTGCCCGATGGCGAGACGTGGATGTCGGCGCAATAGCTGGTCTCCGCGTAGCCCTCGGGGAGGGTGGACAGGGTTTGGATATCCTGAAGCGTGCCATTGGTGCCGTCGAAGGTGTAGGCGACGACCGTGTTGTCGAGCTCGTTGATCAGGTACGCGTATCGGCCGTTGGGATGGAAGGCGAAGTGCCTGGGGCCGGCCCCGGCATGGACCTGCACCGAGGGGACGGCGTTGGGCGGCAGCTTCCCTTCGGCAAGATCGATGCGGTACACCATGATCTTGTCGATACCCAGATCCGCGGCAAAGGCATAGTTGTTCTCGGGGCTCACGGTGATGGAGTGGGCATGCGGACCCGCCTGGCGCTGGGGGTGGGCACTCGAGCCCTCGTGCTGCACCGCGTCGGTGGCTTCACCGAGGCTGCCGTCGTCCTGAACGGGAAGCATCGCCACGCCCCCGCTGCTGTAGTTGGCGACCAGGACGAAGCGGCCGGTCTGATCCACGCTCAGGTGGCAGGGGCCGGCCCCCTGGGACGACTGCTGGTTGAGAGGGGAGAGCGAACCTGTTCCCGAGTCGATCGCGAATGCGCTCACGCCCCCTCCAGGTTTACCGTCGAGCTCCTGCATCTCGCTCACGGCATAGAGGAACCGGCTCTCCGGTCCCAGCGCGAGGAAGGATGGATTCTTGACGCCCGAGACGGCGTCGACGGGACTCAGTGCGCCCGATGCCAGGTCAAGGTGGTAGAGGTAGATCCCCTCCTCCCGTTCCCGGTTGTAGGTACCGACGTATGCGAGAAGCGTCTTGTCCTGTTCGGCCATGATGGATTCACTCCATTCGGTTACAGTCGGATGCAGATATCGATATGCGAGGATCTTATGTCTTGTGGGTGACCGTGCCCTGACGCTCGACCGAGAACTCGCGCGTCCACCGGTCCTCGATGCCCGCACGCCAGGACTCGGCGACCTCCCTGAGCTCTGCCGTGATCTCGGGCTGCTGTTCGCTCAAGTTCTCTCGCTCCGACATGTCCTCCTTAAGGTTCGACAGGTGGACCTCGTGCTCAGGGGACTCCTCCTCCACGAGACGGCCGTTGAGGACGAGCTTCCAATCTTCCCTCCGAACTGCGGTCTGGCCTCCCAGCTCCCAGTAGATGTCTCGCTCGGCGGGACGTTCACCCCGGCAGACGTAGGGCAGCAGATCGGTGCCGTCGATCTCGAACTCGGACGGATCTCCACCCGCGGCCGTAAGGAGGGTGGGGAAGATGTCCATTGCAACGCAGGGGGCGTCCAACACCTGGTCACCGGGAATGGTGCCGGGCCAGTTCAGGATGCCAGGCAGGCGAATACCCCCCTCGTAGAGGCTGGACTTGTGGCCCTTCAGAAGGCCCGCCGTTCCCCCATAGTAGGGGTCGAGCGTTCCGTCCAGCCAGTTCCGGGTCTCGCGAGATGGGCCATTGTCCGACATGAAGAAGGTGCAGGTGTTCCCGTCCATGCCCAGGCGTTCAACTTCGGCGATGATACAGCCGACGGCGTCGTCCACCGCGCTGATCATGGCGGCCATGACCCGGCGGTCCCACGGCAGGTCCGGGAACCGGTCCATGTACTCACGAGGGGCATGCATGGGGTAGTGCGGGGCGTTGAACGGAACGTAGAGGAAGAATGGCCTGCCCTTACCCGCTGCCTCGCGAAGGTAAGCGACGGCCCGGCGGGCGATCATCTCGGTGAAGTAGTTGCCGTTGTCCCAGACCTCCCGGTTATCCTGCCAGAGGTCGTGGGTGGGGTTGATTCCTGGGCCGGGTCGGTTCATTCCCCAGTAGAAGATGTGGGAGTAGTAGTCGATACAGCCGGCCAGGAAACCGTACCATCCGTCGAAGCCGTGGTTGTGAGGGCGCGACGCATCCGCCAGGCCTAGATGCCACTTCCCGGACATATAGCTCTGGTAGCCCAGGCCTCGCAGAGCGCTTGCGAGAGTGGGGACGTGCGGCGGCAGACCCGTGGCCGTGCGGTGGCCGGCCAGGATCGCTCGGACGCCCGCGTTCCCAGGGTATCGGCCCGTGAGCAGAGAGGCGCGCGAGGGGCTGCAGACCGGGCTGTTGGAATACCAGTCCGTGAACCGCACCCCTTCGTGGGCCAGACGGTCCAGGTGGGGCGTACGGAAGTCGGTACATCCCATGCAGGAGAGATCGCCGTAGCCCTGATCGTCAGTCAGGAAGATGATGAAGTTCGGAGGCGCCATATGGAATTCCAGTAAGTGGATCCTGGGGCCGGGGAGAGGTCGCCACCCAGCTTGGGGCCGATTCAGCCAGCCCGATCCTGATGGGTGAATTCCTCGAGGACGACCAGCAGGTTCTCGAGCGGTATGTCCGAGCCAAGGGAGTGGGTCGGGGAGATAACGAAGCCGCCACCCGCGCCTGCATCCCGGATCAGCCGGCGGACCTCCCGGCGCACCTCGTCCGGGGGACAGTGGGGCAAGAGGTGCTGAACGCTCACCCCGCCCCAGAAGGTGAGGTCCTTCCCGTAGCTGCGCTTGACCTCGTAGATGTCCATCACGTCCGGCTGCACGGGGTTCAGTATGGTGAGGCCGATGTCGATGAGGTCCGGCATGATCGCCTGGATGTCGCCGTCGGAATGGAGGAAGGTGTGTTTCCCGTGGCCAGACGCG
>JASLMQ010000098.1 GCA_030746455.1 Candidatus Latescibacterota bacterium | reverse complement strand
ACGGTGGGGGAGGAATTTTCGGAAGATCGGGGCATATCCTGAACTTGATTGACCCGAGACGGAACTACGAAAGACGCCCCGGCTTATCACCTTCCGGGGCCGGTCCCGGATACAGCCAATCGACTACTTGAGTGACACCTTGGTTTCATCCGGGACAGGCTCCACGCGAGAACGGCCGCGGCAATTGCGGGTGCCGGTGGGCATCGTTTCCGCCGGGGCTATGCCAGCTTGTGTGAGGATACCGCTGACCTCCACGCCATCGTGCACCGTACGGCCGGCGAGGTGTTTAAGTGAATCGTGAAGGCAGAACCATACTGGTGACCGGTGCGACGGGCTACGTGGGCGGACGCCTTGTGCCCCGTCTGCTCGAGGCCGGATACCGGGTGCGGTGCATGGTTCGGGATCGATCTCGCCTCCGGGGACGATCCTGGGTGGACCGGGTGGAGGTGGTCGAGGGCGACGTAACGGTTGCAGAGACCCTTGGCCCCGCAGTTGACGGCGTCGAAGCTGCCTACTACCTCGTCCACAGCATGCGGGACACGGAGGATTACCATCAGCGGGACCTGTCGGCGGCACGAAACTTCTCCCAGGCGGCCAGCGCGGCCGGGGTCGACCGCATCATCTACCTCGGTGGTCTCGGGGATCCCGAGGGTGCTCTGTCGACGCACCTGCGCTCACGTCACGATACGGGCGACGCACTTCGGGCGGTCGGGATACCGGTGACGGAGTTCCGGGCAGCGATCGTAGTTGGGCCAGGCAGCGTGTCGTTCGAGATGATCCGATATCTCACGGAGCGGCTGCCGTTGATGATCTGCCCCTGGTGGGTCTACAGCCGCGTCCAGCCGATCGCGGTTCGAAACCTGCTGGAGTACCTGGTGGGTGCGCTGGAACAGCAGGAGAGCGCCGGACAGATCGTGGAGATCGGTGGTGCGGACGTTCTGACCTACGGCGAGATGATGACGGGCTACGCGGAGATCCGGGGGCTGAGGCGTCTCCTCTTGTCGGTGCCTGTCTTGACGCCGCGGCTGTCGGCGTACTGGGTCCACTGGGTGACCCCGATTCCCGCCGAGATCGCGCGTCCGCTGATCCAGGGGCTTCGGAATGAAGTGGTGGTGAGGGACGACAAGGCGCGGCGGCTCTTCCCGAGGATCAGGCCGATGGACTACCGGACATCCGTGCAGAGGGCGTTGAGGCGTCTGGAGCGGCTTGAGATCGAGACAGCCTGGAGCGACGCGCTTTCGACGAGTCAGGGTGACAGGACCCCCGTTGTCCTCGCAGCGCAGGACGGCTTGATGGCCGAGAGACGTCAGAGGGCCGTGGAGGCGTCGCAAGAGATGGTCTACGACGCCTTTGCAGGGTTGGGCGGCAACCGGGGATGGCTGTACGCAGACTGGGCGTGGCGACTCAGAGGCGAGCTGGACCGTCTGATCGGCGGCGTGGGACTCCGTCGGGGGCGGCGCCATCCCGATCAGGTGCGTGTGGGCGACGCAGTCGACTTCTGGCGCGTGGAATCGGACGAGCCCGGACACCTGCTGCGTCTTCGGGCCGAGATGCGGGTGCCGGGCCGTGCGTGGCTCCAGTTCGAGGCACACGGCCTGGAGGACGGCGGGTGCAACCTGATTCAGACGGCCTTCTACGCCCCGAAGGGGCTTGCCGGGCTCCTCTACTGGTATCTGCTCTATCCGGCACACGCGGCAATCTTCGCCGGAATGGTAGAGCAGATCGGCAGACGGGCCGAGGAGGCGGCCGCCGCGGGAGCCAAGGACCCAACTGTATCGTCCGAACTTCCGACGAAATAGACCGTGCGGGGACGAGACATGGAGGACGGCCAAGCGTACGAAGATCACAGAGGCAGGATGGGAAGGACAAACTCAACGCGCACCACAGAACACACGAAGAGCGCGAAACGCGATCGGGGAGGAGAGGCGATGGAGTTGAAGGCTGGAGACGAGGCGCCGACGTTCACGTTGAGCGATCAAGAGGACAAGAAGCGCAAGCTGTCCGACTACAAGGGCAAGTGGGTGTTGCTCTATTTCTACCCCAAGGACGACACGCCGGGCTGCACGAAGGAGGCCTGCGGCCTGAGGGACAACTTCTCGGAGCTGGAGAAGCTGAACACGGTCGTTCTGGGCGTGAGCGTGGACTCGGTGAAGAGCCACGACAAGTTCGTGAAAAAGTACGATCTTCCCTTCACGCTTCTCTCGGACGAAGAGAAAAAGGTCGTGAACCAGTACGCGGTGTGGGGTCCGAAGAAGTTCATGGGTCGGGAGTACGAAGGGACGAGCCGGATGTCGTTCCTGATCGATCCCAAAGGCAAGATCGCCAAAGTCTATCCGAAGGTGAAAGCGGCAGAGCATGCGGAAGAGGTGGTGAAGGACAGGAAAGAGCTGGGAGACTGAGAGGCGGGAGAAGCATTCAGGCGGGAGAAGTATTGAGAATTGAGGAATTGAGAATTGAACATTGAGGTGCTGGCTGAGAGGATGGACCGACACTCAGTGAAAGAAGTCGGCTGGTGAGGCCGAGAGTCCAGAACCTGTAGAGCAGGTGCGAAGGGCCAGATACGGCAGACCACATATCGCAGGAGCTGACTGGAAGCGGGGGCCTCCGGAGAGGAGAGTTCCCGCCTTCATTTTGGGTTGAGAAACGACGCAGATCGTGCGCTGGCGGCTTTCGGTTGACGTCTCTCGAGGAATGGCGTACGTTACTGCCGGCCATGTTGCACTGTTGCGGTTGACAACATCTCGAAACGGCGTTAGGAGGGGAACCATGGGGGCGGATCCAGACGTGAAAGCGCTGACGTTCGATCTCTTCGGCACTATTCTGACCTAAGTTGAGCGATTCCTAGGGGCAGAAAAGAAGGGAATTCCTCTGTACGCGTGATGGATAAAGG
>JASLMQ010000097.1 GCA_030746455.1 Candidatus Latescibacterota bacterium | reverse complement strand
TGCCCGTCGTTCCTGCGGTTGCCAGGCAGAGGGAAGGCATACCCGAGCTAATCCAGGCCATAGACGAGATCGCAACGGGACAGACGGTCTGCAAACCGCACCGCATCCGCGAAAGGTCCGAGACGCTCGAACGAGCCATCGGGACGCTGGCGGAGAAGGTCGAGGCGGCCTTTCCCGGCATGCCCAACACGAGGTGGGTGGCTCTTCGGCTGCTGGAGGGCGACACTCGGATCGTGGAGGCGGTCCGTTCCGGCGAGCTCGGGGACCTCAGGCAGGACGCTACAGGATCCGATGCAGCCGGGGAGGTGACGTCATGAAAACACGAGAGACCGCAGAGGATCTCCTCGCCACAGCCGACTCCCTACGCTGGGACGTGGGGGCAACCTTCCACGACGAGCTGATGGAGACCATCTATACGGACGCCTCCCAGATTGCCGATCGGGCCGTCCAGCGCGTTGATGAGGCATTGCGGTTCGATCTGGATCGAGCGATCGACCGGCTGGTCACCAGCCGGGTGACGGGATTTCCGATCATGGCGCTCCTGCTGGCTGTGGTTCTCTGGTTGACCATCGAGGGTGCGAACGTGCCGTCGGGCATGCTGGCCAGCCTCTTCCTGGATGCCCTGCACCCCTTCCTGAAGGGGGTCTCGGCGGGTATCGGTCTTCCCTGGTGGCTCGACGGCGTGCTGATCGACGGGATTTACCTCGCTATGGCCTGGGTCGTCAGCGTGATGCTGCCCCCGATGGCCATCTTCTTCCCTATGTTCACGCTCCTGGAGGACTTCGGCTACCTCCCCCGGGTGGCCTTCAACCTGGATCACCTGTTCAGACGGGCGGGCGCGCACGGCAAGCAGGCACTGACGATGAGCATGGGCTTCGGCTGCAACGCCGCCGGGGTGATCGCCACCCGGGTGATCGACAGCCCGCGTGAGAGACTTATCGCCATCGTCACCAACAACTTCGCCCTCTGCAACGGCCGGTGGCCCACCCAGATCCTCATCGCCAGCATCTTCCTGGGTGCCCTCGTGTCGCCGCAGTGGGCCAGCGTGGTCTCGGCGGGTGCCGTGTTCGGTATCGCCATCCTGGGGGTGGTGCTGACCTTTGTGGTCTCCTGGGGCTTGTCCAACACGGTGCTCCGGGGTGAGGCCTCCGCCTTCAGCCTGGAGCTGCCGCCGTATCGGCCCCCGCGCATCCTTCAGACCCTCTACACCTCGCTGATCGACCGCACGATATTCGTGCTCTGGCGCGCCATCGTCTTCGCGGTACCCGCCGGCGTCGTGATCTGGTCGCTCGCCAACATCCATGTCGCCGGCGCCAGCCTGGCCGAGCACTTCATAACCTGGTCCGAGCCCTTCGGGCTTTTGGTCGGCCTGAACGGCGTACTCCTGCTGGCCTACATCATTGCGATACCGGCGAACGAGATCGTCATACCCACCGTGCTGATGCTCACGGTGCTCAGCGCGGGTATCTCGGGTGCGGGCGAGGGGGCCGGCGTGATGTTCGAGCTGGATTCGGCCAGCGCCACGGCAGAGATCCTGGCTGCCGGAGGGTGGACCCTGCTCACGGCGGTGAACCTGATGCTTTTCAGCCTGTTGCACAACCCCTGTTCGACGACCATCTACACCATCTGGAAGGAGACCCACAGCGTCAGGTGGACAACCGTCTCCGCCTTGCTACCACTGGTGATGGGTTTCATCGTCTGCTTCTTCGTGGCCCAGCTTTGGCGGCTGATCCTCTGACCTTGCTCCTCCCGTGCGGGAGGAATCCTATGCTTACCGCTGCCGCGCAGGACTATCTCAAGGAGATCTACAAGCTTCAGAAGGGCAGGACTCCCATTCCTTCGGTGAACACGTCCATGATCGCCGAACGGATGCGGGTTGCCGCGGCTTCGGCCACCCGCATGGTGAAGCGACTGGCCCAGCTGGAGCTCCTGCAGCACACGCCCTACCAGGGGGTGGAGATCACGCCCGCGGGAGAGGCGGCGGCCCTGGAGGTGATCCGCCACCACCGGCTGCTCGAGCTCTACCTCACACAGGTTCTCGGTTACCGGTGGGACGAGGTGGACGCCGAGGCGGATCGGCTGGAGCACGTGATCTCGGAGGCCTTCGAGGACCGAATCGACCGTGCGTTGGGCTACCCCACGACAGACCCGCACGGCGCGCCGATCCCAACCAAGGAGGGAGAGATCGCGGAAGGGAACGATACCGCCCTGACGGACGTCGAAGAGGGGAAGAGGGTCGAGGTGCATCAGGTCAGCGACCGGGACCCCCAGGCCCTCCGGCAGCTGGATGTGATCGGGCTCAAGACGGGGGTCCAGGTGGCGGTGCAGGGGCGGCTCTCGCCCCACGGCCCGATGCGAATCCAGGTCGACGGGGGACGGACCCACGAGCTCGCGCCCGAAGTCGCGTCGCGGGTGTACGTGACATCCATCGAGGAGACACCATGAGGCGGTCCGATTCGGTCAGGGCACCAAGAACGTGGATCCGGTTGGTGATCGGGGCGGCCACGGTGGCCTGCTGCCTACTCGGCGTCGGGCAGAAAGGCCCCAGGGCCACCGGGGCGGACCCGCTTCCCCCAGCGGTGGAGCAGGAGCTGTTCGCTCGGGCCAGCGGACTCTTCAATCCAGGTGCGCTGCCCGCCGGCAGCCCCTATATCCCCGAGCACGCCATCTGCGGCACGCCCATCGTGATGGCGCTGTCCTCAAACTGGGATCGCCTCAGTCGGACGACCCAGGACGCCTTTGCCCACCTGTTCGCCAGGCCCAGCACCCAGAAGGCCGTCACTTCCCCGGGCGGGCGCTTCAAGATCCACTACGATGATACGGGAGCGCATGCGGTGAGCAGTGTGGACGCGAACCGCAACGGGATCCCGGACTACGTGGACGAGGTCGGCGCGACCTACGACAGCGCGTGGGACCTCCAGATCGGGCAACTGGGTTACTCCGGCCCCCTTTCGGACGGGGACGATCTCTACGACGTCTACA
>JASLMQ010000096.1 GCA_030746455.1 Candidatus Latescibacterota bacterium | reverse complement strand
GATCGTGTAGGCGTCCTGGATCCACACCAGGCGTCCGTCGACGGTGACCAGGTAGGGGTCCTCGTCAAACTGCAGGAACGGGGCGAGCTTCTGGAAGCGCCTGGGTTCCTCATCCCTGTAGCGCCGGCCGATGTGCCGGTCGAACAGGATGCGGCTCTGGGAAGTCAGGTTGTCTGTGACCAGAAGGTAGGGGTCGCCGAACCTCACGGCGAAGGCCACGCGCCGCAGCAGCGAGTTCACGGGCACGCCGCCCCGCCCCACGTAGCTGGTGTAGACGTTTTCGTCACCGCGGGGGTAGTCGAACTCGTCGGTCTTGGATTTGACCACGACGTAATCGCGCATGCCCTCCCCGTAGTATATCTCCGGGCGCTCGATCTCGAAGCCGACCGGCGAAACGGGGGGGATGTCCTTGATGTAGAACTCCGGAAGCCCTTCTCCGGCAACCTCGTTGGCCGGGCTCATGCAGATGCCGTAGCCGTGGGTGTAGACCAGGTGTCGATTCACCCACGTTTCGCCCCTGATGGCCAGCTGTTGTCGCGAGAACTCCCGCGCGGCCAGCATCACCTGACGGTACTGGGAGTTGATCCTGTACCGGTCGACGTCAACGCTCCCGAAGTTGTAGTAGGACCGGATCTCCTGGAGCTGTCCGTAGGTGTCCATCAGGGGGCGTCGGTCCCACAGGGGGATGCTTCGGATGGTCGTCAGGTTCGTCTCGACGTCGCGGAATGTCAGGTTCGATTCGCCCGCGAATTCGACCTCCTCGACCCGGTCGAGGCCGTAGGCCTTCCGGGTGTGGTCGATTGAGTGCCGGATGTAGGGGGCCTCGAGGGAAAGTTCGTTGGGCCTGACGACGAATCGCTCGAACAGGATGGGGAGGAGCCAGCTCAGCAGGAACAGGCTGCCGATGTAGCCGTAGCAGGTCAGGCGGGCAATGTCCCATCTCTTGAGGCGGAAGTTGGCCGCAAGCAGGGAGCCCGCGCCCACGGCCAGGACCAGCATCGTCCGGTACGCGTAGATCTGGGCGTGAAGGTCCGTGTAGCCCGCTCCGAAGAACGCGTCTTTCCGGTAGGAGAAGAGCAGCTCGTATTCTTTCAGCCAGTACCCCCACGCCATCAGGAGCGCCACGGCCGAGGCCAGGCCTGAGACGTGGGCGAGGACGTAGGGTGTGGCGATCCACGACCCCGAGTCGTTTCGAAGCGAGCGATCCTGGTAGTACGAGATGAGGACGAGCAGGGAGGTGGTCGCCACTGCGGCCATCAGCCAGACATAGATGTAGTTGTACAGGGGCAGGTCGAAGATGTAGAAGGCGATATCGCGCCCGAAGATGGGGTCCCGGTCGCCGAACGGCACCGGGTTCAGGTAGCGGAGGACGATCTCCCAGATCGGCGTCCCACCGGCTCCAGCGAAGAAACCCAGCCCCACGATGGCGGCCGCCCATATGTAGCGCGTACGCTTGAGCTGCGAGGGTATTCTCGGGACGCTGTCTCCGTCGAACACCTCCAGCTGCATCTCTCGGGTGCGGCTCCCGAAGATCCGGGCCAGCCAGACGTTTCCTCCCGCAAATGCGGCGAAAACAACCCAGAAGGCCAGAAGGCAGAGGCCCCTGGTGGAGGCCATGGTGACGAAGGCCGACCCGTAACCCAGACGGTCGAACCAGAGCCAGTCGGTGTAGAGGTTGACAAGAACCCTCAGGGCCAGGTACCCGAAGAGCGCCGCCAGGGCGACGAGGATTCCTATGGCCGTCTGTCTGCGCATGTGGTCTCTCGAGGTGCAGGATGTTGTTGGGAAAAAGGAATATAGACACGATACAGGTGGTGGACAAGGGTATTCTCCGCCAAGAGCTGGCCAATGCGCACTGCTTGACCGGGGCAGGCCTCGAGGGCGACTGGGGGCCGTTCTTGGACCCGATGCGGGCTCGGAGAGGCGGGAGAACCCCTTGACTTCTTGCCGCAATGGGTTACCTTTGGCTCCCGTATATCCTGAATCCGTGGCAAGTTACAGCAAAGGAGTAGGTCAGAACCCATGGAAACCGCAGAACTCGGGCGTTCGTGCGCGGCCCAGGTCGGAGACCGCACGGAGACCCCACACCCCGACCTGGAGCACCGGAATCTGCGCAGGGACGAGCCCTGGCGCACCATTCCGGGGTTCGCGGGGGTCGACGCACATACCTTCCACACGCACACGTTCCAGGCGCGGCACTCGGTGACCCGGGTGGACCAGCTTCGGGAGCTGCTGGACGGCCGCGTGGAGGGGGTATTCTTCGACGATGTGGCCGAGGGGCTGAGGCGCGCCCCTATGGTCATCCGCATCTCGCCTCACATCCTGAGCCTGATCGACTGGGATGATCCCTGTTCCGACCCGCTGCGTACGCAGTTCCTGCCCCTCGGGTCGCAGCAGCTTCCCGATCATCCCGAGCTCTATTACGACTCGCTCAACGAGCAGAGGGATGCGCCCGTGCCGGGGCTCACGCACCGCTACACGGACAGGGCGTTGTTCCTGGCCCTCAACACGTGTCCAGCCTACTGCCGCTACTGCACCCGCAGCTACGCCGTGGGGCATGATACGGAGGGGGTTGAGAAGGTCCGTCTGTCGGTGGATCGGGAGCGTTGGGAGCAGGCCTTCGACTACATCCGGGAGCATCCCGAGCTGGAGGATGTGGTGGTAAGCGGCGGAGACGTCTACAACTTGAGGGCCGAACACATTCGGACGATCGGGGAGACGCTGCTGGGGATCGATCACATTCGCCGGTTCCGATTCGCCACGAAGGGGATCGCGGTGATGCCCCAGCGGATCCTGACCGACGGGCCGTGGGTGGACGCGCTGACTGACGTGGTGGAAAAGGGACGGCGTCTGCACAAAGAGGTGGTGGTGCACACGCACTTCAGCCACCCCAACGAGATCACAGGCGTGACCCAGGATGCGACGGATTTGTTGATGGAGCGAGGGGTTACGGTGCGGAACCAGTCCGTGCTTCAGCGAGGGGTCAACGACAGCGCCGACACGATGAAGCTGCTGGTGAAGCGGCTGAGTTATATCAACGTCCAGCCCTACTACGTCTTCTTTCACGACATGGTCCACGGCGTGGAGGATCTGCGGACCACGCTGGCTGCGGGGCTCGAGGTCGAGAAGCACGTGAGGGGGACGACCTCGGGGTTTAACACGCCGACCTTCGTCGTGGACACCCAGGGCGGCGGTGGGAAGCGCGACGCACACTCCTTCGAGCACTACGACCCCGACCGGGGGATCGCCGTGTTCAGCAGCCCGTCGGTACGCCCGGGAGGCTACTTCTTCTACTTCGATCCGCTCGACAGCCTCAGCGAGTCGGTGTGGAAGGAATGGGAGGATCCCGTGGTGCGCCAGGGCATGATCGACGAGGCACTGGAGGCGGCGCAGCGCGGCAGGTCCTGACAGGGCTTCGGGTTTCAAAGTCAAGGGGGCGTTCCCGATTCGGGAACGCCCCCTTGTGCATTTCGGTCGGATGGTTTCGGGACGGAGGCTACGTCAGCTCGCCGTTGAGCCATCGAACGAGGGCCTTCTGAGGGCACGCGATCTCTTCTAGCGATGTGTAGTAGTAGTCCTCCCAGCCCTCCTCGGGCAGGCCCGTGAACAGCATCAGGTTGAGCGGATACCGCTCGGAGTCGGTACATCGCCTGAAGTCGTCCCTGAAGAGGAAGGTCTTCTTCCCCAGCGCGATCGCTGCCCCGAGCTCGACCATCACGCCCTCGTCCGGCGGGGTGCCGTTGACGATGGCGAAGAGGCCGTCGCAGTCGAGCACATCCCTCAGGTCGCTCTGACCCACCCGATAGGCCCAACCCGCCTGCGAGAAATCGACCTGGTTGTTCCTGGCGAAGGGCTCCCAGACCTCGGCGCCGAGCGATTCCAGGATCTCCACGAATCGAGGAAGCAGACCGGCCTTCTGCTGCTCCGAGAATCCGTAGGGGTTCGCGAGATAGATCTTCTTCACGTCTGACCCCCTGATGAGGGACTTCCGGGGGCCGCCTGCTCGGACAGCACCTGAAGCAGGAGCTTCGGGCAGTTGGTGTACAAGGCGTCGATCCCCATCGCGATCAGGCGGCGCATGTCCTCCGGTTCGTCCACCGTCCAGGCCCAGACCTGGACGGCACGCAAATGGGCCAGGCGGACGAGATCCGCAGTGACGTATCTGTAGCTTACGTTGAGGGGGCTGAGGTGGTTCTCGGTCGCCTGCCGGACATAGGCGGCCCGGAAGCGGGCGGGGTCCGCCCCTGTCGCAAGGCCCTCCATCTCCGCGTCCAGGTTCAGGCCGACAGACAGATCAGGACCGCACTCGCGCACCTGCCTCGCGGCGGACACATCGCACCCACAGATCAGGACCTGCTCGACCATGTCCGCGTCGTATATGCAGCGGGCGATCTCGGGCACGATGTCGAAGGCCTTGAGGTCGACGGCGAGATTCACGCGCCCCCTCGCGAACTCGAGTGCCTCTCGAAGGCTCAGGATGCGCTCGCCGGCGAAGCGCGGGTCCTTCCAGGACCCGATGTCGAGCTGCCTGGCCTTATCGAGCGTGAGATCGAAGATGGTTCGATCGACCCCGGCCGCCTTCTGTAGCCCTGGACCGTGGAAGACCACGGCTTGGCCATCGCTGGTGCGGGTGACGTCCAGCTCGATCAGGTCCACGCCGAGGTCCAGGGCCTGCTGGAAGGCGGCCATGGTGTTCTCGGGCGCCTCGGACGAGTTCCCACGGTGCGCGATGGCGAGCGGCCGGGTTCTCACGGGTTTCGAAGCCACACATCTCCCTTCAGAGGCTACAGTCGTCTCATCTGTTCGCCGACCTTCCTGGATTCCTGCCCGTCGGCCATCGCGGCGAACCCGGCGATGGCCCGTCGGTACTCGCGCGTGATTCGATCGACCTCTTCTTCGGCCACCCTCTCCAGCTGGCGGGTCATCTTGCCTCGGCTCGCCCCTTCCGCGAGCAGAGCGATCGCCCGCTCGTACACGGGATCGCTGATGCCCTCGGCCGCCTCCTCAAGGTTTCCGTTCCGACCCATGGAAGCCAGGTAGGGGATTAGATGCCTCCCGTTCCTCGGGGTCCAACGGTCCGAGTGTCTCCAGTGATCGATCTGGCCCTGCGCCGCTTCGGCAACCGCTTTATCGTACTGGCGCGCGGTCGGCCTCCGCGAAGCCGGACGGATGGATCCCAGTACCTGGAGCTTCCTGGCCGTGGCCAACACCTCCTGCTGGCCCGAATCGATGTCGGCTCTCGTGAAGCGCGTGAGGGCCATCTCTTCGCGGATGCACTCCTGCGCGAAGTCGGACATGTTCTGCATTATGCGGCCTTCGACTTCCCGGATGGCCTTGCCTCTGCCCTTCAACGCTCCTGACAGGACCCTGGCATCGACCTCGCGCAGCAAGAGCTGGAGCTCCTCGTCGGTCAGGTGTGCGAGGTCTCCGAACTCGCGAAGGTCGACCCGGGCCTTCGTTGTTGGGGTCACCCCCGGGCGGACCTCCCCGTTCGACTGCAGCCGATGCACGGTGCGGACCATCCCGCGCTGGGCCTCGGCGATCTCATCGGGCGTGATCTTGCGTCGGGAACGTTCGATCTCAAAGAACCGACTCACGCGCTCCGACACGTTTACCATCAGGCGGGTTTTGACCTCCTCAGAAGAGCCAGGTCTCTCACCGGTTCGGTCCTTCGACCCCGTGAGAGCGACGGCGGCGTCCTTTGTCTGTGTCTCGCAGAGGAGCTGGTAGATCTCGTAGTCGGTGAGCGCCGCGATATGCGAGAACCGCTCGACTTGGATCGATCCCACGGGGTAGGGGCGCTTCCGGGGCGGGGGCGGACGGACGGCACCCTCTTCCTGGAGCTTGCGGGTAGCGCTCAGAACGGCCTCCCGATGTTCGTCGAGAGGATCCCGGTACTTGCTGTAGAACTCGATGTTCACGGCAAGCCTCTGCCGCGCAACATCCGGAAGAAGCTCTAGGATGCGTGTTCTGAGCTTCTCGGCCACGGGGTCGTCGCCGGCCAAGGCATAGGCAAGGGCCAACGGCTTCATGGGTCGCTCCGCCAGGGCCCTCAGCTCATCGTCGGTCAACCGGGCGAGGTCCGAAAATTGGCGGATCTCGATCCGGTCGGCGAATTCCGGCCCCAGCTTCTTCCGCGAGAGGGTCTTCTTGGCCATGGTCGTCATCTCTTTCCGCAGCTTCTGCCGGGCCCGGTGCAGGCGTGTCTTCACGGCATTGGACGAGATCCCGAGGAAGCGCGCGACGGCCTCCACCCCCTGATCCTCGAGGTAGTAGAGCGTGACGGCCTCCCGTTCGCCCCGGGGAAGCCTCTCGAGGGCCTCGAGCACGCCTTGCTGGGCCGCGTCCCGCTCGTGGATCTCATCGGGGGCGGGTGAATGAGCCGCGACGGCTTCCAGGTCGCGGACAGTGCCCTCGAGGGGAAGCCTCCGTCGGCGTCTGAGCTCCATCCGACACAGGTTGGCCGCCACAGTCCGCAG
>JASLMQ010000095.1 GCA_030746455.1 Candidatus Latescibacterota bacterium | reverse complement strand
CTTCATCGGCGCCTTCCGCACGAACGGTGATTCTCGCACCGACCTCCGCGGCGAGCATCATCACCCCCATGATGCTCTTTCCGTTCACCTCCAGGCCGTCCTTGATCAGGGCGATCTCCGAAGCAAGCTTGCTCGTTGCCTGCACCAGGAGTGCCGACGGTCGGGCGTGCAGTCCCAGCTTGTTCTTGACGGTGGCCTGGCGCTCTTCCATGCCCCTAACCTTGCAGTCCCAATGCGCGCAACTTGAAGAGTTTCAATGTATATAGAACGCTCTCTGATGTCAAGTTCAGCCCTTGCCGAGAGCGCCAATCTTGAAGGGGGCCTGCCAACTCCCGATGGCAGGCCCCCTCTCGCTGCACGCCTATGCAGGCTCTGTTCGCGGCTCAGGCTCCATGGTGCACGGCGTCGGCGAAAGCGCGGACCAGCGAGGACTCTCCCCGGCTTTCCAGTATGCTGCCAACTACGATGAACGACGCACCCGCCGCGACGCGCTCTCCCGCGTCCTCCGGCCGCTGGATGCCGCCGCCCACGATGATCGGGAGCGAGCAGTAGTCGGCTACCGCGGCGACCATCTCCTCTGGCACCATCATCTGGGCACCGCTACCCGCATCCAGGTACACGCACTGCATGCCGAGGTACTCCGCGGCCAGGGCATGCGCCATAGCGATGTCGGGCTTTCCCCGAGGCAGGGGTCTTGTGTTGCTGATGAATTCCGTGGTGGTCTGTCGGCCGGATTCGACCAGGATGTAGCCCGTTGATATCGCCTCCAGACCGTGGGCCTTGAGGATCGGCGCGGCCTTCACATGCTGCCCGATCAGGAGCTCGGGATTTCTTCCGCTGACCATGGACAGGAACAGGATGGCATCGGCCGCAGCCGAGATCTGGTTGATGTCGCCCGGAAAGATGATTACCGGAATGGCAACGGCCCGCTTGATTTCGCGGACCATGCGATCGGCCTCGATGGAAAGGAGAAAACTCCCACCGATCAGGAGCGCATCGGCCCCGTTCTCCTCGAACAGGACGGCCGTCCGAACGGCATCCTGCTTGCCCAGGCGATCCGGATCCATCAACGGCAGGAACCCGGCGCCCAGCCGGGATCTCACCTCGAGCAGATCGTCGAAACTAGACATATGAGGCGCTCACCCTCCCAGTTGCGCCCGTACGATTCCAGGAACCTCAGCCAGGGCTTCCTTCATCTTCTCCGGATTCTTGCCCCCGGCCTGCGCCATATGCGGCTTGCCACCCCCTCCACCTCCGACCAGCCTGGCGACCTCCTTCACGACCGTACCCGCCTGCACTCCCCTGGATATCAGATCGTCGGTCACCACGGCGATCAGAGACGCCTTGCCGTCCAGATCGGCCCCCAGCACGCCCACGCCTGTGCCCAGGGAATTCCGCAGCCCGTCGCCCAAGTCGCGGAGGGTCTCCACATCCGGCGATTCCACCTCCTCGGCAACCACCCGCACGCCGTCGACCTCCACGGCGTCACGCACAAGCTGTGCCATCGAGGATCCCGCGGATTCCCGCCGCGACGCCAAAAGCTCGCGCTCGAGCTCCCTGACCCGCGCCAGCAGGCCGGACACACGGCCGGCCAGCTCGGCCTCGCCGGCGCCCAGGAGCGACTCGAGCTCGGCCAGGGTCGAGCGACGCTTGCGGCTCGCCTGCTCGACACCGGCGCCCGTCAGGGCCTCGATCCGCCGGACCCCCGCGGCGATCCCCGATTCGGTGACGAGCTCGAAGGAACCGACCTGGCCGGTCGAGGCCAGGTGGGTCCCCCCGCACAGCTCGGCGCTGTAGTCGCCGACCCGGACCATCCGGACCACGTCGCCGTATTTCTCGGTGAACAGCATGGCGGCCCCGGCCTGCTTGGCGGCCTCCATGTCGGTAAGCGTCACGTCCACCCGGAGATCCTGGCGAACCACGTCGTTCACGAGCGTTTCGATCTCCGCGAGCTGCTCCGCAGTAACACCGGCGAAATGCGTGAAGTCGAACCGGAGACGATCGGGCTCCACCAGCGAGCCGGCCTGCTGAACGTGGCGCCCCAACACGCGACGCAGCGCCTCGTGCATGAGGTGGGTCGCGGTGTGATTGCGCGCGGCGTGGAGCCGGCGATCCACGTCGACGCGAGCGCGCACGTGGAGGCCGTGGAGTGCACCCTCGTCCCCCTGTGTCAACCTGCAACGGTGCGCGACGGCCTCCCCGAGGCCGTAGGTGTTCTCCACCTGGAACTCCACGCCATCGCCCGTCAGGACCCCGCGGTCGCCGATCTGCCCGCCGGCCTCCGAGTAGAAGGGCGTGCGATCGAGGAACAGATCGAGCGCCCCGTCTTCGGACCGCTGCACGCCCACGACCACCGACTCGACCTCCAGGGATTCGTAGCCCACGAATTCCGAGTGGTGCTCGGGTAGGACGCCTTCACCGACCCCGGTCTCGACCACGTAGACCCCGCGCGTGGCATCGCGGGAGCGCGCCTGCTGACGCGACATCTCCTCGCCGAAACCGTCGACGTCGACCTCGAGGCCCTTCTCGGACGCCATCAGCTGCGTCAGGTCCAGCGGGAACCCGTACGTGTCATAGAGGCGGAATGCGTCGGGCCCGGAGATATTCCCCTTCTGGCTCACCTCCTCGAAGATCTCCAGCCCTCGGTCGAGGGTCCTGCCGAACCCCTCCTCCTCCGACTTGATGACCATGGCCACGTGCTCGGCCTGCTCAGCGATCTCGGGAAAGGCATCTCCCATCACGCGCACTAGGTCGGGAACCAGCCCGTGGATGAACGGCTCGTGCACGCCCAGCGTGCGCCCATATCTTGCCGCACGCCGCAGGATCCGCCGAAGGACGTATCCGCTCCCCTCGTTGGACGGCAACCCTCCCTCGGTGATGGCAAAGGTGAGCGCCCGAACGTGGTCTGCGATCACGCGCATGGCCACCTGGTGCTCGCCGGTGTATGGCTTACCCGTCAGGTCCGAAATTCCCGCGATAAGTGGAAGGAACAGGTCCGTATCGTAGTTGGAGCG
>JASLMQ010000094.1 GCA_030746455.1 Candidatus Latescibacterota bacterium | reverse complement strand
TGGTTGCCGCTCAGGAGGAATACCTCACGGCGCTGGACTACAGCAAACGGCTGGCTGCAAGCGACGCGTCACCAGACGTCGTGAAGGGCGGCCGTGACCTGCTGCGATCGGCCAGGCAGCGTTTGCTCTACTGGGACGTCACCGAGGCGCAAATCGCTGCGTTGGAGGACAGCAGGCAGGTCAATCGGACCATGACCGTCTTTTCGCCCCAGAAGGGCATCGTGGTGCACAAGGCCGTCCTGGAAGGCGCGCACATCAAGTCGGGACAGCACCTCTACCGCATCGCCGACCTGGATCCGGTCTGGATCTACGCGGACATCTACGAGTACGAGATCCCCTGGGTGAAAGAGGGCCAGAAAGCCGAGGTCGAGTTGCCCTACACGCCGGGAAGGGTACTTTACGGCACGGTGACCCACATCTACCCCTTCCTGGACGCCAAGACCCGAACGGCGAAGGTACGTCTGGTGTTCCCCAATCCGGAACGCTCGCTGAAGCCTGACATGTACGCCAATGTGAGGATCAAGCCGGTGGTGTCTCGACACGCCCTGGCGGTTCCCACACAGGCCGTCATCCATTCCGGGGAGCGCAACGTGGTGATCCTGGATCTGGGCGATGGCAGGTTCCTGCCGAGGGAAGTGGTTCTGGGCGTGGAGGCGGAGGGGGTCTATGAGGTGGTGAAGGGACTCCGGGGAGCAGAGCGGATCGTCACTTCGGCCCAGTTCCTGATCGATTCCGAGAGCAATCTGAAGGCCGCGCTGGCCACGATGGGAGGCGAGCCCTCGGAGAGCCATGAGAGCCCGGATACGGCCTCGGGACACCGACACTAGGCCTGGACTCGGTGCACGTCACAGGCGGAGAAAGGCCATGCTCAACCGAATCATCGAAGCAAGCTTACAGAACCGACTCTTAATCGTCCTGGGCACGGTGTTCGCCATCGGCTGGGGCGTCTACGCGATGTGGAACACCCCTCTCGACGCGATCCCCGACCTTTCGGATGTGCAGGTGATCATCCTCACCGAATACCCGGGTCAGGCACCACAGGTGATCGAAGATCAGGTGACGTATCCTCTGACGACGGCAATGCTGTCGGTTCCCTATGCCAAGGTCGTGCGGGGCTACTCGTTCTTCGGCCTGTCCTTTGTGTACGTCATCTTCGAGGACGGCACGGACATGTACTGGGCACGGAGCCGCGTGCTGGAATACCTCAACTTCGTGTCCGGGAGGCTACCGGAAGGGGTCACCCCGTCGCTCGGTCCCGATGCCACCGGAGTAGGCTGGGTGTTCGAGTATGTGCTGGAGGACACGACCGGCCGGCACGATCTGGCCGAGCTCCGTTCGATCCAGGATTGGTATCTGCGGTACGAGCTGAGCAGCGTGCCGGGAGTCTCCGAGGTGGCCAGCGTGG
Source organism: Candidatus Latescibacterota bacterium (assembly GCA_030746455.1). The sequence continues at coordinate 6,361 of JASLMQ010000094.1, read as the reverse complement.
GCGGCTTCGTCAAACAGTACCAGGTGGTGGTGGACCCAACCAAGCTTCTGGCCTACAACGTCCCGATCCAGAAGATCCGGATGGCCATCCAGAAGAGCAACACCGACGTCGGCGGACGTCTGGTCGAGATGAGCGAGACCGAGTTCATGGTCCGGGGGCTCGGATACATCCAAACGCTGGACGACATCCGCAGCATCCCCGTGGGGGTCAACACCAACGGGACCCCGATCCGGGTCCGGGACATTGCCACCGTCCAGCTCGGGCCCGAACTGAGGCGCGGCCTGGCGGAGTGGAACGGCCAGGGCGAGATCGTGGGCGGCATCGTCGTAATGCGGTATGGCGAGAATGCCCTGGCCGTGATCGACCGAATAAAGGAGAAGCTCGAGTCCCTCAAGCCTGGCCTGCCGGAGGGTGTGGTGGTGCACACGGCCTACGACCGGTCGGGTCTCATCCTCCGGGCCATCGGCAATCTGAAGGTGAAGCTCTTCGAGGAGATGGCCGTGGTGGCGCTGGTATGCATCGTCTTCCTGCTGCACTTCCGCAGTGCCTTCGTCGCCATATTCACGCTTCCCACGGGCATTCTCGTCTCCTTCATCGTAATGCACAACCAGGGCATCAACTCCAACATCATGTCCCTGGGCGGCATCGCCATCGCGATCGGCGCGATGGTGGACGCCTCCATCGTGATGATCGAAAACGCCCACAAACACCTCGAGAGAGACCAGGGGAGGAAGGGCCATCTGGAGATCATCTCGGATGCCTCTCGTGAGGTGGGGCCGGCGCTTTTCTACTCACTGCTGATCATCACACTCTCCTTCCTGCCGGTCTTCACGCTGGAGGCGCAGGAGGGGCGGCTGTTCAAGCCCCTTGCCTATACCAAGACCTTCGCAATGGGGGCCGCGGCAATCCTTGCGATCACAATCGTGCCGGTGCTGATGAGCTTCTTCGTCTGCGGCAAGATCATGTCCGAAAAACGGAACCCCATCAGCCGGTTCCTCATCTGGGTCTACCGACCGGTCATCGACTGGGTGTTGGGGCACAGGATTTCCACCCTTGTCATTGCCGGCCTGATCCTTGCGATCACAGTCTTCCCATTCCGCAGTACGATTCTCGACCGGTTCTCCGATGCGCCTCGCAGCATCTCTTACCGGGCGCTGGCAAGGCTCGACCGGCTTTTCCCGTTAGAAAAGATCGGTTCCGAGTTCATGCCGCCGCTCTACGAAGGCGATCTGCTCTACATGCCGACGACGCTTCCGGGCGTCTCCGTCACCAAGGCGAGGGAGCTCCTGCAGCAGACCGACAAGATCATCAGGACGTTTCCCGAGGTGCATCACGTGTTCGGGAAGATCGGCCGTGCTGAGACGGCCACCGACCCCGCGCCGCTCTCTATGATCGAAACCACCATCATGCTCAGGCCGGAAAGCGAGTGGCGTCCGGGCATGACACCACGGAAGCTGGTCGACGCCCTGAACGAGGCCATTCAGTTCCCCGGGCTGACCAACGCCTGGACGATGCCGATCAAGACACGCATCGACATGCTGTCCACCGGAATCAAGACCCCGGTGGGCATCAAGGTGGCGGGCGATGATCTGCAAGCCCTGGAGCGTCTCGGCAGGGAGATCGAGGAGGTCGTCCGCAGATTGCCCGGGACCTCGAGCGTGTACGCCGAGCGTGTAGCGGGTGGGAACTATCTGGACTTCGACATCGACCGGGAGGCGGCATCTCGCTACGGACTGACCGTCGGGGACGTGCAGGAGGTGATTATGTCGGCGATTGGGGGCATGAACGTCACCCATACCGTGGAGGGCCTGGAACGGTATCCCGTCAATCTACGATATGGCCGGGAGCTGAGGGACAACCTGCCGGCACTGCGACGCGTCCTGGTTCCCACGCCCACCGGGACGCAGGTTCCTATTGGACAGCTCGCCGACATCCGAATCCGGAAGGGTCCGCCCGGGATCAAGAGCGAGAACGCCCGGCTCAACGCCTGGATCTACGTGGACATCAAGGACATAGATGTGGGGACCTACGTCAGGCGAGCCAAGCAGGCCGTGCTGGAGGCGGTCGCCATGCCACCGGGCTACACCGTAATATGGAGCGGGCAGTACGAATACATGCAGCGGGCTGAGAAGAAGCTGCGCGTGGTTCTGCCCGTAACCCTGGGGATCATCTTCCTGCTCCTGTTCCTGAACTTCCGAAATGTCACCGAGAGCCTGATCGTGATGCTCTCGCTGCCCTTCGCCCTGGTCGGCGGCATCTGGCTGATGTATTTGCTCGACTACGACATGAGCGTGGCCGTAGGGGTCGGCTTCATCGCACTGGGTGGGCTTGCGGCCGAGACCGGTGTGGTGATGCTTGTCTACCTCGACCAGGCCTACAAGCAGGTGCTGGAGGAGAAGGGGGGAAGGATGGACCTGTCCGACCTGAACCGTGCCGTCGTCGAGGGGGCCGTGGAGCGGGTTCGCCCCAAGATGATGACGGTGATGACCACCATGATCGGCCTGCTGCCCATCATGTGGGGACACGGATCGGGCTCCCAGGCCATGAAGCGGATCGCCGCCCCGATGGTGGGCGGCATGGTCTCCTCCACGGTCCTGACCCTGGTCGTCATCCCCGCTATCTATGCGCTGTGGAAGGGCTGGGAGTTGCGAAAGGAGACCGAGAGCCGGGCAGTCCCTCAGGATGCCGGTGACCCACCAGCGCCTCCGGAGTCGTACTAGAGCCCACAACGGATATGCTCGCACCAAATCTGGTGAACCGGGACGCTGGTGCCAACAGCTCCAACTCGGATTACATGTTGCGATCATCGTTAAAAGGAGTCAGAGACCATGCCGAACTCAGAGAAGCTCCGTGAGGGCGTCCGGACGGCCTACTCGGCGGCGGCCCGGGAACCGGAACAGGATCATCCCTTTCCCGTAGGCAGGGCCTTCGCGGGAAGTGTCGGGTACCCACGGGACGTCACGGACTCGCTGCCGGCCGCGGCAGTGGAAGCATTCGCCGGGGTGTCAAACGTCGCCATCTTCGCGGATATACCTGATACGGCTACCGTTCTCGATCTCGGGTGCGGCGCAGGACTGGACACCCTGATCGCCGCAGAGCGCGTGGGGCCCGAGGGAGCCGTGATTGCGGTTGATTTCAGCGAACCGATGCTCGGTCGCGCTCGCCAGGCGTCGGCGGAGGCCGGCATTTCGAATGTCGACTTCCGGACTGCGGATGCAGAGAAGCTGCCCATCGCCGACGAATCGGTCGACGTAGCGCTACTGAATGGGATTTTCAACCTCAACCCGCGACGCGACGAGATCTTCGCCGAGCTGGCACGCGTGATTCGAAGGGATGGCGCAGCCTACGCAGCCGAGCTGATTCTGCGAGGGCCCCTGCCGTCGGAGGATAGGGATGGGGAGGCCAACTGGTTCGCCTGAATTGCCGGGGCGAAGGAAGGCGGGGCCTTCCTGGACGAGTTTCGGGCAGCAGGCTTTACCGATGTCCGGATGCTGCGCACAACCCGGAATGCCCGAACCAAGAACCCGCTCGCACTGGCGGCGGAGGTTTCAGCTGTGAGATAGAGCGTCCAGGCACTTTCGTTCAGTGACCCGGCCCGTGGCACACACCGGTGCACTTTGCCTGGCGCAGTTTGCCTGCGAGATGGACCTTCTGATCGATGATCCCGGCAGTGCCCAGCCACTGACGGCGCTGAAGGGCATCGTCCTTCTGCAATCCGACCGGAAGGACAGCTTCCATCTGACATCGGCCTCTCGAGAGGCGCTCTGTCTGCACTATCTTGGCGGGTATTCGTATACAGCTACATTTATCTTTGGAGGCAGGACGTATCAATCAGGAAGGGTGAGCAATTGTGGCGTCGAGCGGGTAGCAGTGCAATGGTTCGCCCCCAGTCGGTGTTACTCTGTACACATCCTCGTAGCGAACCCCGCCGACTCCGGGAATCGCCAGGATCGTATGGCCTATGGTGACAGTCATGTTTTCCCGGAGCTCTGTCCTTCTGTGAGCGGGAATGATGGTGGATGCCGGAGTCTCCTCAAATCGAAGCCCGATGCCGTGAGAGATGCCGTTGAGGTGATATTCCCCAAACCGATTCTGCTCGCAGACCTGCTTGCCCAGCGCGTCGAGTGCCCCAACCGTGGCCCCCGGCTTCAGCGCCTGGCGCGTGACCTCGCACATCAAACGATAGGTCTCCAGCAGTCGGTTCTGCTCCTCATTCGGTTCACCGACCACATAGGTGCGCGCCAGGTTGGAGCAGTACCCATCGTATTGTGGCGTGAGATCGATCACGACGAGGTCTCCTGCTTGGATCGGCCTCCTGTCGACCTTCCCGTGGATCCAGCAGCTCCGGATTCCCGCGTTGATGTGGATCGGCGTGCTTGTGCCTTCCGCCCCTGCCTTCATCATGGCATACAGAGCTTCTGCTGCAATCTCGTGTCCCGTGATCCCCGGGCGCAGGAGCTGTTTCGCGCGGTCCATTCCCTCGGCCGCGATGGCTTGCGCCCGGCGCATCAGTTCGATCTCCCCGGGCTCCTTGACCATCCGAAGTTCGTCCATTACCGAATCAGACCGAACCAGCTCGACCTGCGGGTTGACCTTCCTGAACAGGTCGACCAGGAATGCCGGGGTGTGGAACCACATCTGCATACCCACTCGCGGCTTGCCGTCCTGCGGCGCTGACATGCCCGGAGGAGGCCCTCCGAACAGGGACCGAAAGGTTTCTCTGACGTTCGAGATCTGTTCCCCAACGTGGGTGAACACCTTTACCGCCTCGTTCCCGAGGGCCTGGCGCAACTCAGGCTCTTCCGCTGCGAAGCTGATGAAGATTGGTTCTCCGGCAGAGGGTATGATCGCTCGGGGCTGTGCACGTGTTTCGCCAAAGAAGTAGGTGTAGTCGTCGTGATTCATTATCATCAGGCCGATCATGCCTTCCTTGATCATCAATTCCTGGGCGCGGCGAATCCGGTCGTGATCAATGTGCATGGGCTGTTTCCCTACTGATATCGTGAGTGCCACAGCAAGCCAGGACAGAAACTGCGCGGTGCAGACGTGGCCAGCTGGATGGGCCCGATTCCATGGGGTGGGGTGGGACAGCCGCTTTGTGTGTATGCAACTGCCGGTTCAGGACGGGCTCCTCCTGCAGAGCCTACGGGGTATGTTTGCCAGCGGTGTTGCCTCTCATTATCAAACCTACCAGACTGGATCAGATTTGTCACGCCCAATTCCTCCCTGACCGCGCTTGACGGCCTCCCGACTGTCCCTCGTCCTGCCGAAACTGACGGAATCCCAGGCATTCCGCTGTGGCACAGACAACAGGACTCGTGTCGCACCACTGCGGCTGGCAGGAAGCCAACTGCGCGGGCACCACCGGTTGCCAGTTGACATCTCGCCCTCAAATGTGCATATTTAATCCGGATAAAAGGGTCTGTTAATATCTTTATGCAATGGCCACGTGGGCCGGCAGATGAGCCGTTTGCCGGAGTCCTTCGGTTCGGATCACCATCCTAGGAATGCAGGCCCTAACCTGATCTTGGCGACCGTCCAGTGATTTTCTCCAAGGGTTGTGAATATGGTGTTCGCGCGATGGCCTACCTGGCTGCTCGCCAGAGCGATGATCCCTGTCTGGTCCGCGACATAGCCGCACAACTCAACCTTCCATTTTCGTTTCTCGGCAAGGTTGTGCAGATGCTTCGTCGGAGCGGCCTGGTGAACTCATACAAAGGGCGCCGGGGAGGCGTCAGCCTCGCCAGGTCGGCAGATGACATAACCCTCCTCGATGTGGTTGGGGCTATCGACGGTCTGAACCTGAGTTGTGCATGTGTGCTCGGGCCAACGAACTGCTCCGACGATGCCCCCTGCCCATTACACAAGTACTGGACGGACATCCGGGAACGGATCGTGAAGATGTTGACCGAGCAAAGCCTCGCGGAGGTCGCTCGCGGGTTGGACGATGATCGATCGATGCCGGCAGAGGGCGGGGCGTCGGCAGGCAGGCCCGACCTGCTTCTGGTGCAAGAACTTGCGCGGCCGGATGTGGGGTAACGCGGCAAGGAGGTGACAATTGGCCCAAGAGACGGAAGGGTCTAGTTGAGAGCATTAACTGGATAGAAAGGCCCGTTACTCCGATGACAGTGTTCAAAATAGTCGCCAGGCTCGTGGGGCGAGGCCCCCGATATGGGTTGAGCAGGTGCGTCCCTGGGCCAGGTCGCTTCGGTGCGAGGAATGGCCGTCGAGCCGTTGCTTCGGAATCTGAACCGGGCCGCCGGAATCGGCGACGAATCGTAGCTTGGGAGCCCTTGTCAGCAACACGCACTTCCCTGCAGCGTGGAGAGATTGACGACGGTCGGTCTGCATCTGCAACCAT
>JASLMQ010000093.1 GCA_030746455.1 Candidatus Latescibacterota bacterium | reverse complement strand
GTCGGCGCCGCCCTCCTGAACGGCAACGGCGCCCTGGACGGAGTCGATGCATATCTCGAGTTTCACCTTGGCGTCCATCTGGCTCTCCTTGCTGGCCTCAGCCCGTGGGAACAACGAACCCCCGCACCACGAAAGGCACGGAAAGCACGAAACAGGACAGAATGGCTGGGGGAAGGCCCACGCGTCGGCTCACAGCAGGAGGCGAGTGGATCCAGTCCCGGGCGTCAGGTGGAGCCGGAATCTCCGGGCGCTCCGCGCTCAGAGCCTTCCCCGTCTTGTATGGATTAAGGATCACGCCTGGGACCTGGCGGCGGGTTTGACGGTCCAGTACTGGAGACGGACCCTCTGTCTGGCGTTGGGCATATCGAATTCTCCCTGCTTCTGCATGTAGCTGGCGGGGTTGGCCCCGGCGATCACGTCGTAGTCGTCCTCGTGCAGAGAGACGGGCAGGTTCTCAGCAGGCGGGATGTCGATGTCGCTTTCTCCCTTCCCCTGAAGCGCTCGAGCCATAGCGAGCAAGAATCCGCCGGGTCCGACGCTCGCGCTGCCCACCTCGATGGCGTGGGGGACTCGATTCCTGTCCCGAATGCCGAGCTCCACACATCGACACGCGTCCACGAACGCCTCTTCCGATGCGGAGCAGCCGGGAGGGGTCTCTACGGGGTCCTCGGTGGGGCCGATGATCTGCCGAACGGGTATCTCCTGAACCTCGGGCTCCGCCAGAGCGTAAGCGAAGGCACCGAAGAGCTCCGCAGGCGAGAAGGTCTGCCCGTCCATTGTCTGGTACGCGGGACGGTCGTGCAATCCCGAGGCCAGTCGGGACAGGTCCTGGCGAGTCACCCAGCTTGACTGCTGTCCATAGGGCTCGAGGAAGTCGATGAAGGTGAGGAACTCGACATCGTCGAGCTCGCCGACGAACCTGACGAACTCCTCGGCGATCCAGAGGAGAGATTCGGTCTTCTCGGGACTGAACCTCGGCGGAACCTTCCACTGCGCTCGCGGGGGTGGATCGAGGATCTCGTACCACCAGTTCGGTGTCTCCCACCAGATGTCGGAGATGAAGCGGGTCGGGTGATTGACGAATCCCAGGCGAGGCGTGCCGCCCTCGAGGTGCTTCAGGAAGTTGGCCTTGTGCTCCTCGAGCATCTCTTGGGGCGTCATCTCCTCGTTGTGGAGGTTCTGCTCGTACATCAGCCTGGGGTTGGCCACGGCCAGCTGGTTGCAGTACCAGATGGGCATGCAGTCCTGCGCGTGGAACCTCGGGCCATAGGCGTAGATGGGCAGACCCAACCGGGAGTAGGTGTAGGAATAGTGGGCCGCCCAGTCCCCGAAGGTCCGCAGCCAGGTGGCGGGCCGCCGGCCGAAGATCTCGGCGATGTCCCGAATGCCGCGGGACTCCTCGGCGAGGAGCCGGGTGATGCCACGGTCCCACGGCTGGACCTCCATATACTCCGGGAGGAACTTCTGCTCGTAGGTCTCGTCGGCGAAGAGGAAGTGATGGTCGGAGTGATAGGCCACCTCGTGGCGGCCTACCGCCTCGATCACGTCCCGCCGACCGCAGGCGCGGAGGAATCGGGCCTTCTCTCCCACCAGGCCGAAACAGGCCGGCACGCCGTAGCGCGTGTGGATCTGGGCCAGGCGGAGCAGGGAGTCGTTGGAGACGGGATCGACGTAGTCTTCGGTGTCGAAGCTGAATATCACTTGCATGGGTTGAGTCCTTGGTTTCGTGTAGAGCGTCACCACGAAAGACATCCCGGATGCAGCCAATCCACTACTTGAGTGTTACTGTGATTCCATCCAGGACAGGCTCCAGGCGCGAAAAAGACCAAGACCGGAGAGCTATGAGCTAAAGACCTGGCGGTTTGCCTCAGCGTAGTGCCTCTCGATTCCGAGCTCGAGGAACACGGAGACGGCCGAGAGGTAGTCGTCGATGATCTCCCACTCCGATGGGAGGGGAATGAAGCTCGTCCGGCCCAGATAGCCCTGCCTGCCCTCGTAGGACATCCACATCAGCTGCGCTTGCCTGTGGAACAGGGCGGCGTTGAAGTGGAAGGGCTGGGGCTCCGGCGGATCGCCGTCGCCGTGGAGCCCGCCCAGGCGGCGCCCCTTCGACTGGAAGAGCGCCGTGGCCCTGCGCTGCCACTCGCGCATGATCGGCCAGTACGGAGGCTCATGCGATTTGACCTGGAATGCGAAGTTGTAGCCGCAGGCGTGGAGGTCCATGATGGCATCGATCCCAAGGGGCTTGACGAAATCCAGCAGGGATTGGACCTCGACGGCATCGCTCTCCTCGATGGACCGGCGGCGGTTGATGGCGTAGCCCGCCCCGTTGAACTGGCCACCCATAAACATAGCGTCGGCGGGATCGAAGTAGTAAAGCGGCTCCTTGCTGTTGGAGTCGTAGGGGATCAGGCTGCCGTCCTTCTGCAGGCCGGAGGCGTAGATGGTGACGGTGTCGATTCCCTGGGCATAGAAGGTGTCCGGACAAACCGAACGACCGTCCGGATTCAGGCAGGGGACGATGTAGAGGTGGACGCCCAGAAGCCGCTCAAGGAGGTCACTGTGGGGCTGTCCGGCGAGATCGATGCCCGATTCCAAGAGGTGGATCACGTTTATCGCCGTGGCGACCGTGCCGGGCTCGTGGCCGTGGGTCCCTCCGATGACCATGAGCTTGGGGCATCCCTCTTGCCGGTATTCGACGGCCTTGATGGGATAGCCAAGGGAGGAGGTACCGACCTCGTGAACGTTGCCGAGGCCGACCGAATGGACCAGGTAGTTCTGGACTCGACCGAAGTTGGAGAGCCAGAAGTTCGGGACTGCGATTTCGGGGATCTTGAGGGTCATCGCGCGGAGACCTCAAACAGAAGAGAATGAAGAATGTCGAACAGGCAATTCCGAATGACGAAGGATCGGCCTCGCACCGCTGACACGTGGCCTCGTTCGACATTCTGTGTTCCAAGCGGTTACAAAGGGCCTATCACTGCGCCACATACCCGAACTCCATGTCATCCACCCACAGGACGCGGTCGGGCTCGCCGCCGGGCCAGTCGATGGACACCACACAGTAGCCGGGCTGGACGTTGAGCTCGGTAAGATATTCGCGCCACTGATCACCGGGTTCGATGAGGACTTCGGCGCGGGTGCCTCGCTGGCCGGCCACCGTGACCGCAGCACCTTCCGCGGTGCCCTTTGCCTGGAACCGCAGGACGTAGCGGCCGCCCGTGCGCAGGCGCATAGGTCGGCTCTTGAGGGAGACCCGATGGGGGGAAAGCCGGAATCTGAGGCACGATTCTCCCTCAGCGGGATCCTCCTGTGTCCACTCGGGCCAGCCGACGTCTTCCCTTCTCGAAAACTGGACGTTCCATCCCCTTGGCGGGTAATCCACGACGCCCACCTCGAATCCCCCGTTGTACAGCAGGTTGATGAGCTGCCCCCTGCAGCTGTCTTTCAGCCTGGCCCGGACATTCGGGGGGGCGTCCGGTGCATAGCGGATGAAGATCTCCGCGTCCTCCCGCAGAACGGCCTCGACACGGCCCTCCCCTCGAACGCTCGCTTCCGAATCCCACCGATCTTGAACGAGGATTTTCGCGCCCTCTGCCGCGATCTCGTAGCTTCCGGGCTCCCGCGGTGACAGCTCGCCAAAGGCGATGACCTCTCCGTTGTCGGCAAAGGCGGTCTCGAGCTCCGCGGACGTGGATCCCTCGCTGTCTGCCACTGCGAGCTCGAGGGACGAGAGCGGAGAAGTGAAGTCGACCCTGGGATCGATCCAGAGCACCGTCTCGCCTGGGGAGCCGATCGAGACTCTTGCCGTGCTGTTGGACCATTCGAACTCGATCGGCTCAACGCGATCGAGCTGACTGGGAGGGGACGCGAGAATCGTACTTGGTCTCTCGGCCAGTCTCAGGTCGACCGTGATCGGCCCATTGTGCTGGATGCAAACCTGGGCCGCCGCACTCGCGAGACCGTAGGAAGCAGCCGCATCGCAAGAGCCGTCGGCACGGAACAGCGTCGCCCCATCGACGGTGAGGACGGTTCCTGCGTGGACAAGCCACGACTGAACCTCACCTTGCTTGCCTCGAGCGACGTGGGCCACCTGTGCATCGAACTCAATACCGTCTACCGACACGGACTCGGAATCGGCCGCGCGGAAGAGCGCGGTCTCGTCGCGGCCCGACCTTCGGAAGCTCAGGCCCAGGGCGTCGTCTGTGTCGACTCGCTTGATGCCGTCGACCGCCGGACCGGCCGCCTGATCATGGGTGTGCATGACTGCGAGGATGCGTTCGTGGGCGCTCTCCCATGCGGTCTTGACGCGGATGTTCCACTGCTGCGGGAAGTCCTCTGTGAATCGGCACCAGGCCCTGGTCTTCATGGGATAGGGCTTGTGGTTGTCCTGGCTGTAGTCGAGGCGATCGGGTGTGAGGTGATGAACGACCAGCCGCTGGTTCCGCTGCCTCACGATGAGTGTACGGGCTTCGTCGTCGATATCCGCGGGTTCGAAGGTGTTCAACAGCCAGGTGTAGTCCGAAGGCTCGGGTGCCTCGAGGTCGTCGTGCACGATCCAGACATCGGGCCGCAGGTACAGGACGGATCGGTGGAACTTCCGGAGACGGTCCTCGTACGCCGCCGAGGCGTCGCCCAGGAAGAAGCAGGCGTCCGGGGTGTTGAAGAAGGCCGTCACCTCGCCCTTGGCCGTGATGCTCTTGGGCTGGCTTTCACCGTTGACCAGGATCGTGTTGTGGGTATACGTCATCCTGGACCACTGTCCATGATAGGTATCGCCTGCGTAGGTGTAGTAGCCTGCGTCGCAGGCGAGGATCTCGCCGTCGGCGTGGATGACGAAGCCGTTCTGGTCGCAATGGGAGTGGCTGTGGCTGCCCCACTGGCTGCTGCGGAAGAAGACCCGGTTGCCGCGATGGTCGTAGAACCGGTCGTAGGCGGCGAGATGGCCGACCTCGGGGAAGAGACGGGCCTGGGGGATGTCGACCGGAGGCTTAGGTACGACTCCGCTGCTCGAGAGATACCAGAAGGGCAGGCGATCGGGGTTGCACACACGCGTGTCGCTCCACCACTTGACGGTTCGGTTCCCGGTCATCGAGGCAAGCAGGTTCGATATGTAGGTATCGGCGTCGCTGCCGCAGTTGGAGTCGATGAGGGAGTAGCAGTCGCCCCAATGGTTCCACCAGTAGTTCATGGACATGCAGTGGAGCCAGAAGTCCCCGGTGTTCCGCCACCTGGGATCCTGGAAAAGGTCGATGCCTGTGCCTGTCTTGAAGGCCGAGAGGGCCTCGAGGATAAACTGGACCTTGTGGCCGTATTTCTGGCCCTCGGTGTAGCCGCCGTCGTTGTTCCCCCAGGCGATGCGATTGACGTACTGGCGGACCAGGTAGTCGGCCCAGAAGGCGCCCTTCGTGGAATCCGTGGCGATGGCCAGCACGGTAGTGAACATGGCGTGCATGCACTGCTGGCCATGGGAGTTCTGGTAGTTCAGGTGGAGAACGAGTTGGTCGTGGAGCCAGCGATAGGCGTTCTCGCAGTGGTACTCGATATGGGCGAGTAGCCTTGCCTTCTCCTCAGGCGAGAGACGATCGTGGAGGCGATCGAAGACCAGGGCGATGCCTTTGAGACCGTACTCGTAGCAGTAGACGACGGTGTCGTGCTGGCCGCGGTCCTCCAGGTGATAGTCGATGCGAAAGTCCGAGGCGAAGAGGGCCCATCGCTTCGCCGCATCGGCGTATCGATCGTCACCCGTGACCAGATAGGCGAAGGAGAGGGTGCTCGCCTTGCCGGCGTCCGAGTTGAGCGCGCGGTAGTCGTAGCCGACCGGGAACGTTGGCTGACCGTCTACCATGCAGAAGACCTGGCTGCGGGAATCTCCCAGATCAGCGGGCACGGGGCCGAGGTCGAGCGATGGTGGCTCCGCGTCGACATACTTGTCGGCCTCGTACTTGATGTGCGCCCAGGCCTCGGCCGCGTGATCGTCCTTCCTCTGGCGGAACTCGGTGAGCGAGTCCGGAGTGACGAAGATGCGCGGGTGATCCGGCACAGAGGCG
>JASLMQ010000092.1 GCA_030746455.1 Candidatus Latescibacterota bacterium | reverse complement strand
CCCCCAGGGCGTGTCCGCGGGGAACGGCTGCCCGCGCCTGAATCGACCGGTGAGCAGCCCGATGGCCAGCGGGCTGAAGGTCGTGATGCCGACGCCGTGCCGCCTGCACAGGGGCATCACCTCGGACTCGATGTCAATGCGCGCTAGCAGGTTGTAGCAGCTCTGGAGGGACACGGGGGATTCGAGGGAGCCGTTGTCGCAGACCCAGAGGGTCTGGGTGAGCTGAGACGCGCTGAAGTTGCTGATGCCCACGTAGCGGACCTTCCCCTGACGGACCAGGTCGTCCAAGGTGCGCATGGTCTCCTCCTGGCGCACGTGGGGATCGAACTGGTGGAGGATGTAGAGGTCCAGGTGATCGGTCTCGAGCCGCGTCAAGCTGCGCTCGACTTCGCGCACGATGGCGAAACGGGAGAGCCCTCGATCGTTCGGGCCGTCGCCCATGGGACTGCAGACCTTGCTGGCGAGCACGATGTCTTCACGCTTGCCTTTCAGCGCCTTGCCCACGATGGACTCGGAACGCCCGCGCCCGTAGAAGTTGGCCGTGTCGATGAAGTTGCAGCCGAGATCGATGGCGCGCTCGATCGTGCGGATGCAGATGGCTTCGTCATCCTGACCGCGGAAGGCGGTGCCCAGGCAGATGGGGGAGACCTTGACGCCGGCGAGGCCTAAACGGCGGTAGTCCATTGCGAACTCCTGCGGTGGTCGAACCATGGAAGGGAAATGCAAAATGCAAAATCACCAGTGCAAAATGTAAAATCAGCGCGTGTCGGTGCGGAGGTCGAGCCAGGCGAGTTCCTCGGCGGTGAGCTCGAGCGCGAGGGCCTCGATGTTGGCCGACATCTCGTCTCCGCTCCTGCATCCGATGAGCGTGAAGCTGTTCAGCGGGTGGCAGAGGACATAGGCCAGCGCGATCTGGGGGACGACCACGTCCTTCTCCTGCGCGAGCTCGGCGGCCCGTTCGAGACGATCGAAGTTCTCCGGGTGGCAGTAGGCCCGAACGCACGATTCGGTGAGGGCCTCATCCGCCTCCATCTGGGGGAAGTTGTCCCGCGTGAGGAGACCCGAGAAGAAGCCCTGGGCCAGGCTGGACCAGGTGAACACGGGCATCTGGCTCTGTTGATACCATACGCGATCCTCACAGCCCTGCCGGCCGCTGAGGCTGAGGCAGCCGGGCCACGGTTCCTCCACCTGATCGGCCAGGCTGAAGTTGGGGCTGCTGACCCCGAAAGGGATGAGCCCGTGTGCCTCGGCGTATTCGTTGGCCTCGCGCAACCGCTCGACGGTCCAATTGGAGCCGCCAAATGCGTGGATGCGTCCGGCCTCGGCGTGCTCGTTGAGGGCCTCGACGATGGGCCCGACCGGCACCGACGGGTCGTCTCGATGAAGGACGTACAGGTCCACGTGATCTGTCTTCAGCCGCGCGAGGGAGTCGTAGAGGTCCGATTTGATATCGAAGTCCGTAACACGGTTCCGATCCGCGTTGTGATGAGCGCCTTTCGTGAGGATGACGATCTCGTCCCGGTTGCCGCGCGCCTCCATCCAATCGCCCACGATGCGCTCGCACTTCCCACCCCCGTAGACGTGCGCCAGGTCGATGGTGTTGCAGCCGAGCTCGAGGAGGGCGTCGAGGAGGGCCATGCTCGCGTCGACGTCCTCCAGGTCCAGCACCATGGATCCCTCAACGATACGGGAGACGGGCTTGTCGATGCGGTCGACCTTTCCATATTGCATTGCCATTGCGATATGCTCCTATCGGGAACAGGAATCGGGAGTCAGGACTCAGGATTCGGGAAGGCGTGATTTCCCGCCGCGTCCAGCACCGATGTCGATAGGACCATCAGCGAGGTTTCGTATGGGCGGCGCCATCCACCCGTCTGACGTTTCACGTCTGACGTCTCACTCCGACTTTCGCTTACTCCATTGGATACTTGAGGCCCCACTGTGCGCGGATTTCGTCGAGTGTGCCCATCACCGAGAGGGTCTCGTCGAGCGGCATGGTCTCGCTCTCGGTCCTGCCTTCGCGCAGACAGCGCATCACCTCGGCGGCCTCGCAGTTGTACCCATTCCCCTCGAAGGGAAGCTCGACGGTCTTCTCCTTCCCTCCACGGCTCAGCGTGGCCGTCGTGCCCTGCCAAAAGGGCGAATGGATGTGGATCGATCCCTCGGATCCAAGGATGTAGGCATGCTGAGGCGTGCGTGCGCAGATGCTGGTGTAGAGGACCGCTATCGCGCCGCTTTCATAACCGAGGACCATCCCCGCCTGCTCGTCCACGGGGATCTCTCCGATATGGGCCATCCCCGCGATGCGGGACGGGGAGCCGCCCAGGATCATGGAGGCGAAGGAGACGGAGTAGACGCCGACGTCGAGCAGCGCACCGCCGCCGAGTTCGGGTTTGTACAAACGGGAGTCGGGGTTGACGCGCGATCCGAATCCGAAGTCGGCGGAAACGACGCGAATGTCGCCGACCGCGCCCTCGGAGACCCACGCACGGACCTGCGTCATAATTGGCAGGAACCGGGTCCACATGGCCTCCATCAGGAAGACCTTCCGCTCCCGGGCGACGGCGACGACCTCTTCCGCTTCGCCGCGGTTGATGGTGAACGGCTTCTCACAGAGTACGGCCTTGCCCGCCTCGAGGCACAGGATGCTGTTCTCCCTGTGAAGGGCATGAGGGGTGGCCACGTAGATGGCATCGACCTCGGAGTCACCGGCCAGGGCCTCATAGGTCGCGTGCCGGCTGGGTATCGCATACCCGTCGGCAAAGGCGTCAGCCGTGTCCTGAGAGCGGGAGCCCACCGCGACGAGATCGGCATCGTCCAGGACGGCGAGGCCATCTGCGAACTTCCTGGCGATCGATCCGGTGCCGAGAATGCCCCAGCGGATGGGAGTGCTCATGCGTGGTCTCCTGATACGTAGAAACTGGGTAAGGAGGTCTCTATGGAGGACCACAGACGACGGACGACAGACGACGAGCAGCACAATCCGAGACGCGATCTCCGTCGTCCGTGGTCGGTGGTCTGTCGTCGCCCTCCACGGGTAAGAAGTCGGGCGTCAGCCTTCGGTGGCTGGCCTACAGGTGCATCTTGGGATAGTCTAGGAACACAAGCGTTCCCTTGGCTTCGCCGACCTCTTGCCACGAGCCGATGTCGAAATCGACACAGAAGATCGCGCAGGTGGGCAGGTTGTCGACGTGCGCGCCCGTCAGCAGGGAGGCCAGGTCGGTGAACCCGGGGTTGTGGCCGAACATCATCACCTCGCCGTGTGCGTCGTCGAATCCACGGATGACCGAGAGGAGCTCGACCGAGCTGGCGTGGTAGACGGCGTCGTCTGTCGCGATATTCTTCCCTGGAAAGCCGATCTCCTCCGCGATGGCCCCGGCCGTCCTCCGGGCCCGCTTCGCCGGGCTGGAGACGATCAGGTCGGGCCTGACCTTCCGCTTCTTGAGCCGTTCCCCGGCGGCGGGCGCATCGCGCTTCCCTCGTTTGTTCAGGGGACGATCGATGTCGGCCAGCTCCGGATCGCTCCAACTCGACTTCGCGTGCCTGACCAGGTAGAGCCGTCTCATAGCGTTTCTCCGTAGACTTGGCCGACGAGGTCCCTGAACCAGGGGGGCTTCTGGAACACGACGTAGACCAGAATCGCGGCCACAATGGGAATCGGGGTGAAGATGTCGACGAACGCGAGCAGTCCCAGGTAGACCAGGACTCTGTTCTCTGGGGTCATGGCGTTGCCCCTATCCGGTGTGCTCCTGCCGGGCTATGCTACCAGGTCAGGTAGTGGGTGATCTCTTCTCCCGACTCCGGATCTCGACCTGTGAACCGGGAGTAGCCGGGATGCCTGAAATCTTCCGTTTCGTCCAGAAGCCGGTACAGATCGAGGCGCATCCGATCGCGGACATCGGGACGCTCGTCATACACGTTGTTGAGCTCGTGGGGGTCATCCGCCAGATGGTAGAGCTCGCCCCACGGCTTGCCGGGATAGTGGATCAGCTTCCAGTCCCTCGTCCGAATGCAACGCTTGTCCACGGCCTCGGCGTAGACGAGATCGCGAGCCTGGTATGCTCCCTGGCCGCTCGTGACGGCCGGGCTGAGATTTTGCCCCTGAACGCACTCGGGCGTTTCTAGTCCCGTCAGACTGGCCAGGGCGGGGAAGAGGTCCACGCTTTCGGTGAGGTCGTCGACCGACACCCCGCGCCTCCCCCCGGGTATGCGCAGTATGCAGGGAACGTGGAGCATACAGTCCAGCAGAAAGGGGGCCTTGGCCGGGATGCAGTGGTCGCCGAGAAACTCGCCGTGGTCCGAGAGGAAGACGACGATCGTGTCTTCCTCGAGGTCCCGCTCCTTCAGCGTATCCAGGATAAGTCCGAGCTGCCAGTCGAGCTGAGACACCATGCCGTAGTAGGCCGCCTTCATCCCGCGGAAGGTCTCGTCGCTGGCGTCTCTGAATCCACGGTACTTGTGGGTCTCCGCATCGAAGTAGAGGCGATACTCGGCCGGCTTCTTCTCGAGGTCGTCTGCTGACCGATGGAAGGGGGGAACCGAATCCGGATCGTACATCCTGGCGAAGCGGCCGGACGGCACGTAGGGATGGTGCGGACCGTAGAACCCGACCCACAGGAAGAACGGCTGATCGCGCTTCACGTCTTGGAGATACTCGATGCTCTTCATCCCCACGTAGGAGTCCAGATGACAGTCGTCGGGGAGATCCGACGGCACCGCCCCCAGGTTCGCGCGGAAGTTGGGCAGTGCGTAGCTCGTTCTGTACTCAAAGCCTCTGTCTCGAACGTACTGCTCGAAGGGATTGGGATTCGTCACGGTGTAGTCGGTGCCGGGCTTGTCGGACCAGTCCCGCCGTATGCCGTTGGCCTCCACGTGGTCCAGGCTCTCGCGGAAGCGCTTCTGGCCCACGTGGGACTTCCCGACGCAGGCGGTGGCGTAGCCATGGCTCTTGAAGAACTCCACCATGGTCATCTCGTTCTCGCTGAGGCTGCTGCCGTTCCACTTCACGCCGTGGTGGCGGGGATACCGTCCCGTCATGAACGTGGCCCTGGAGGGCGCGCAAACTGGGTTCTGGACGAAGAAGCGAGAGAGCGAGGTGCCTTCCGATGCCAGCCTGTCGATGCCCGGGGTCTGGATTACGGGATCCCCGGTACATCCGAGGGTGTCGTACCGAAGGTGGTCCGCGGTGATGAAGACGATGTTCGGCCGGTCTGCCATGGAACGCGTTCCTTCCATCAACGTGCGGAGATGACTGCGCAGGTGATCATCCGGTTGCGGGCGGGCTAGAACGGAAGGCCCTCCTTGTCCGCGGCCTCACCAGGGGATTCCACCGCGTGCTCTGCGGTCACGCCACCGAGATCGTCAAGTATACGCGACAGCTCTCCCATCATGTCGGATACGGCCTCAGACATGAAGCCCGACAGGAGCGTCGACACATCCGACTCCCGGCTATCGTCGAGCAGGCGCCTGCCCTCGGCAGCCACCTCGTAGGCGGAATCGAACAGACGCTGCTGGAGGGGTACCCACCGTTCCCGGACGACGTCCACACCCTCTCCCGATCCAGCTCGCGCCGCCCGGCTGAGGCGATGGAAGCCCCACCATGGGCTTTCGTCGGAAGGCGTTCCGTCCCCGACGGACAGGATCGCCGGCAGCTCGCCCTCGATGAAGACAGGAAAGAACAGTCCCAGACACGGGGAGTAGAGGCTGCACCAGTACACGGGCAGGCGGGAGCCGTCGGAACAGAAGTCTGCCACCAGGCTGGCCGCGGTATTGCCGCCCGTCCCGTCGTCCTGGTGGTGGACGCAGATGCACGGCGGCGTCTTCACGGCCGTCTGGAAGGGCTCGGATGGATCGGTGCCGTCGGAGTGGTCGCTCAAGAGGGCCATCATGGTCCGGAAGTCGATCCCGCCCGATCGCTCGGCGAGGACGGCGCATGACCGTGCCAGGCGCCTCGCTCCGCTGCCCTCCGTCCGATCGGACGCGCTGTAGGCGTCCGCGTAGTTGAAGCGAACGTCTTTGGCCTCCCACCATCCCTGGGCGATCGCGTGGGATTCGGCACCGGGCGACAGGCGATCCCAGTCGGTCTCGACCGAATAGACGTTGCTGATGCCCACTGCGCCGTCAACGCGCTCAACGGCCCATTCGTGTCCGGCGGTCTGGATGATGTAGGCCTCGCCCGGGTCGGAGACGATGTAGCCGTTGTCGTAGGTTCTCACGTCGGCATCGTTCTCGAACTTCCCCTGACCGTATTCCGTGATGAGGCCCGTCATTACCTCCGTGGCCTCGGCCGCCGTCCGACCCCGTTCCAGCCCAAGCCTGAGGATCTCCATGCCGATGAGCTTGGGTTCGGTTGCGACGCCGTGCTTGGAGCCCAGGCCCTCATTGCCAATGGCGACCTGGTGCTCGTTGAACCCGTGCTCGTAACCCCAGCACCAGTACGGTCGAGACCCGACGTGGCGCTAGGTGGTGGTGAGCTCGGGAAGGGACACGAACTGGCAGTGCGTCTGGGCACCGGCGGGATGCGAACGGCGCTCTCTCAGGACGAGCGGTTGGCACTCATCGCCCGGCCGGTCGCTGTTCTTCGCGAAGACGGTGCAGCCCGTGGTGGTGGTGGACCCCAGGGCCACCATGGTGTCGCAGCCTGTCGGTATCATTCGCTTCCTCTCAGGACCCGTCCTCGAGCGTGAAGCCGATCTTGATCTTGACCTGCCAGTGCGCAACCTTGCCATCGTCGATGTGTCCGCGTGTTTCCACCACCTCGAACCAGCGCAGGTTTCGGAGGGTCTTCGAGGCCCTCTCGACCGCATTGTGCACGGCATCCTCCATCGTGGTCGTCGAGGATCCCACCAGCTCGATCATTTTGTAGACGTGGTCACTCATGAAGATTACCTCCTTTGGCGAGAGCCTTGACAAGGCCCAGAACACTGGGCTGTTCATTCGGATACAGAATGTTGGCAGACGGCAAAGGGCAGAAGGCAGAAGTGAAACCCAGCGCTCGGTGTTTGGTGTTCCTTCTGCCTTCTCACTTCTCACTGCCTTGAGACACCCCGGGCGGCCGCCCAGCGATCCGGCCTCAATCTACGAGGCCGTTCGGGCGTCCCACTCGTCCATCAGATCGAGAGTCACGCCGGCGCCGCCGCACACGATGACGAGTACATCCTCTAGGCCCAATAGCGGTTCGGCGCGGCCATAGACCGCGGCCAGTGCCGCGCCGCAGGCGAGCTCCACCAGGACCCGGTGGTCGCCGGCGAACCGCCTGCAGGCCTCCAGGGCCTCCCTGTCGGAGACGACACAGGGGACAATTGGATGCCGACGAGACCAGTCCAGGGCCTTCGGCGTGACCGTTCGCGCGCCCAGCGTGACGGCGATCGACGCGATCCGGTCCAGGGTGACAAGCCGGTCTGCCTCGACAGATGCCGCGAAGGACTCCGCTCCCCGGGTCTCGGTTGCGACGATCCGCACATCGGTCCATCCCACGCGGTGAAGGCCCTCGAGGATGCCGCACAGGAGGCCGGCGCCCCCGACGGAGACCACGAGGGCGTCAGGCTTCCAGCCCGTTTCGGCGACCTCTTCCACCAGCGCCGCGTGGCCACTCCAGACCTTCGGCTCATCGAACGGATGGATGTAGACGGCCCCATGCTGCTCTGCGAAATCCAGTCCGTAGGCGTGGGCCTCGTCCCACGATGGACCGTGCTCGATGACGCGGGCGCCCTCCCCCTGAATCAGCTTGCGGGACCGCTCGGACGTCGTTTCGGGCACGATGATGGTGGCTTCGACGCCCAGGCGACGGGCTGCGTACGCTGCCGCGTAGCCGGCGTTGCCGCCGGAGGAAGAGACCAGATGGGACGCCCCGGCCTCGCAGCTCTGCTGGCAGGCGTGGCCGATGCCGCGGATCTTGAACGATCCGACAGGCTGAAACGCCTCCATCTTGAGACGAACCCGGGCACCGAGCGCCTCGCTGAGCGGATCCGATTCCCAGAGCGGGGTGACCGTGTGCAGGGGCTTCATGGGAGGCTGGCCAGTCGATCCGGGGAGACGGCACCCATCAGGGTCTGGTCTCCATGATCTGCTTCATGATATCGATGCCTACGAGCTCGCTCCAGGCCTCGAGCATCTGTCCGAACAGGGGGCCCGGCTTGCCGTCGCCCACGGGTGTGCCGTTGATCTTCGTACAGGGGGCGAGACAGTAGGGCGTCGTGGGCAGCCAGGCCTCGTCGGCGTTGACCACGTCGTAGACCTGGAGGTCCTTCTCGACCCATTCGAGGCCCAGCTGCGGCGCGAGATCCCGGACCGTGGCCAGGCTCACGCCCGGCAGGATGTTGCGGCTGGTGGGGGAGTAGACCGTCTGGCCGTTGAGGATGACGAAGTTGGATCCCCCGCACTCCGTGATGTTCCCGTCCAGGTCGAGCAGGAGCGAGATGGCATCGGGGTCCACGGCGTGGGTCTGCTGATCGGCGATCCACCAGTGGATGCGCGATCGGTTCTTGGTCTTGGGATCCACGCACTGCGGCGGCACGTGCCGCGTGGCAGGGGTCACGACGTGCGCGCCGGTGGTGAAGAGGTGTTGCCACAGGTGCAACGGCAACGGGAACGAGTGGATGCAGACCGTGGGCGTGAGGCGCACGCTGGCGGCAGCACTGCCCGCATAGACCGCGTTCTCGCCGGCGGTGATGAAGTGGACCACGCCCAGGTCTTCCCCGGGTGCGAGAAGCCCGCAGTTGGTTTCGATGAGCTCCAGAGTCTTCGTTCGCATCTCGTCCGGCGACAGAGGTAGCTCGAAGCCGGCGTATTTGCAGGATCTGCAGAGGCGGGCGATATGGTCGTCCAGCCGGAACGGCCGGTGGGCGAACGTTCGGGTCATCTCGGCCATGGTCGCACCGATGACGATGCCCAGATCGTAGACGTTCAGCTTGGCCTGCGACGCGGGGACGAACTCCCCGTTCAGGTAGACGATCGGCTCGGACATGGAGATATGACTCCTTGGGATCACCTCGGAAAACAAAGCGGAACCACAGATTAGCACAGATGAAATCGGATGTGAAGCCGCAGGTACCGGCCGAAGTTGAAGCGGACCGGCTTCCTTGTCATGTACGCCTCAGCAGGATCCTCCACACAGCCATGGTTGCCCCAGCCTCTCGAGGATTGGTGCCTCTCTATCGGTGTGTATCGGTGTTCATCGGTGGTTAGGTTCTGACCTTCGTCGGGTGAGGGTGTTGCAGGGGATCCCAAGGTACGGAATCCGGGGAGGGATATCAAGCGGAGTGGACGCGCCTGCGCATGAAGAGGATCAGAGCCGCCAGGAGGGCCAGGGCCACGATCAGGTCCACCAGGATGATGCCCATGGTCACGATCGGGCCCACGCTTTCGAAGAACTGACCGACCAGCCAGGGCAGGAACATAGCCCCCGCGCTCGAGCCCACGAAGAACCAGCCCGTGACCCGTCCCGTGATGGCCATGTGCCGCTCGGCGAGCGTGAGGAGAGACGCGAACACGGGGGCGATCGACATCCCGACACCCGCCGCGCCCAGCCAGAGTACCGCCGAGGAACCTGGCCAGCAGAGGATCAGGGCGACGCTCAGCGCGCCACCGGCCAGGTTGAAGGCCAGGATCCTCAGGGGACCGATTCTAGCCGACAGGGGAATGGCGATGAGCCTTCCCAGGGTGAACGAGGCCCAGAAGACCGAGGTGAGGTAGGCGGCCCCGGTCCCGTCGGCAAGGTCCAGGGTGATCGCATAGGTGTAGATCCAGCCGCCGAAGGCCACCTCGCCGCCGACGCCCAGGAAGAAGCAGGCGGCCAGGCCGACCACCAGGGGCCTCGAGTGTCTGGTCTCGGCCCCGGCGTCTGCGCTCTCGATCGGGGGACTGGGCAGTCGGGCGAGCCATATCGCCGCAGGAACCAGGAGGGCTCCAAGAATCCAGTACGCGGCGGCAATGTCCTCGCTTCGGGCCAGGGCCTGGGCCACCACGATCGGAGACACGAGGGCGCCCACACCGAAGAAGAAGTGGAGCGCGTTCATATACGGGCCCAGGTTCGCCCGGTGGATCCAGACGAGGAGGGTGTTCAGACCGACGTCCATCGTGCCCTCGGACGCACCCAGGACCAGCATAACGGCGACCAGCAGCCAGAGATACGGCATCAGCGGAACCATCGCCATCGCCAGGGCCATCGAAAGCACGGCGGCGGCGGCGACCGGATGGCCGGGCAGGCGGTCGAATAGGCGTCCCCCGCGGTACGATCCCAGCAGATATCCGAGCGACCGGGCGGTGAAGAGGATGCTGATGGCACTCAGGCTCGAGCCGGTTTGCTCGGCAAGCCCCGGTAGCGTGGGGCCCAGCGCCGCGAGGGTGAGGCCCAGCGCGACGAAGCAGGCATAGTAAGAAAGGGTGATGGCACGGATCGGGAGGGGACAGGTGGGTGCTGAAACGCGGGTCTCTGTCATCCTAGCGTTGCATCTCCTCGAGGAGTTGCCAGCAGTACCACTGCATGCGGGGCACGTGGAAGGGCCCCTTCCACATATTCCCCTTCACCCGGGTGGACAACCGGCCGTCGCGGTGCAGGTAGCCGAACCACTCCCCATGCTCGGAATCGGGAAAGCGCTCGTGGGTCCAGTCGTGCACCATCGTGTGCCAATCACCGTATCTCGGGTCTCCGGTGAGCTGATAGGCAAGCAAGGTGGCGATCACGGCCTCGTTGTGGGGCCACCAGAACTTCATATCGTGCCAGTACTCCGTGCACGGTAGATCCCGCGCATCCCGGTAGTAGAGGATGCCTCCGTACTCGGGATCCCAGCCCTTCTTCCAGGACCAGTCCAGTATCCTGAGGCCGAGATCGCGGAGACGCGGGTCTCCGCCCCGGTGCTTCGCCTCGTGCAGAATGAACCAGGCCGCCTCGATCGAGTGACCGGGGCAGATCATCCGTCCCTCGAGAGTGTCCAGAAACTCGCCTCTGGGTCCCACGGCCTCCAGCACGGCCTCGAACTCGGGCTTGAGGAAGTCGCGCTCGATCTCGTCGATCGAACGGTCTATCCACTCGTCGCAGAGGGGATGACCGACGGTGTCCCGCAGGACCTGGGACGAAACGGTCATGATCATCGGGACGGCCAGTCCCTTCATCTGTCGGGTTTCCGGATAGACCTTCGGTTCCAGGAGATCGGGCTTGGCCAGATGGCGAATGATCAGCTCATAGAGCTGCCGCGCCTCCTCTTCAGCCTGCGGGTCACCTGAGGCGTGGGCGTAGGCGGCCAGGGCGACCAGCCCGAAGGTCTCGGTGAAGATGTACCTGCGCTTGCGGAGCGGCTTCCCGTCGCGCGTGGTGCTGAAGAACATCCGGCCGTCGCTGTCGAACGCGTGCTCCCGAAGGAAACGGACGCCGTGTTCCGCGGCCTCGAGCCATTCCGGCCGCTCCTCGACCGTGGAGTACAGGGTCGACAGCATCCAGATGAACCGACCGTGGGCCCACATGGGCTTGTCCGTGGACAGCGCGGTGCCGTCCTGGTCGAGGCAGTTGAGGTAGCCCCCGCACTCGCGGTCGATGGCGTTCGCCAGCCAGAAGGGGATGACGCTGTCCAGGAGGCCGTCTCGGTAGACAGCGGAGAGCTCGGATAGGCGGTCGTTTGTAAGCATGGCGGGCACCCCCACGAAGAAGTGAACACATCAAGGATACCAGAATGGCCTGAAAGGATCGTTGATCGACCCCTGTGGCGGCCGTGGCCGCCCGGGATCAGCGGGCCTCCGTGCCTTGCCAGAAGTCGTTGAAGCCGACAACGGGGCCGTCGTCGTTGGGGCCGCTTGCGAGATCCAAACCACCCAGGAGGTAGACCTCCCCATCCAGGGCGACCATCCCGGGAACCCTGCGGACCCCGGGGCGCGTCGCCTGCGACCCGTAGACCTTGGACCCGTCGTGCGGGTAGAGGCAGGACCATGTACCGGCCTGAAGATCGTATCGCCAGAGGTCGTTGAGCTGCGGGCCGTTGACCTCTTCGGGGAGGAACTCGCCCTGTTGTCCGAATCCACCGAATACGTGCCAGCCGTTCCCCAGCCGAGCGGCCCCCATCCCGTAGCGGGGAGAAGGCAGGTCCGGGGAGTCAGGCGCGTTCTCTGCCAGGCAGGACCACTCCTCGTGGCCCGGGTCGAAGGCCCAGAGGTCATTGTAGAACTGCGGGTCCCGGTCCTGTGTGTCCCGTCCTCCCCAGATGTAGATCGTGCCGTTCCACACGCAGCTCGACATCACGTAGCGCTTGGGCGGCCAAGCGGAGGAGGGAGATTTCCGCTCGATCTTGCGCCACGTACCATCCGCCGTGTCATAGCACCATAACTGGTGGCTGAGCACGGCGGTCTCTATCGTCGGTGGCAGGGGCGACCTGTGGCCCCAGCCGCCGAAGAGGTAGATCCGGCTGCCCACGACGGCCGTGCCGAACCCACCGATCGTGGTGGGTCGACCCTCGCCGGCGCAATCCGGGTGTTCCAACAGCGCACCGTCGTCGGGTTCCAGAAGCTCCCACGCGAGGGTTTGGGGATCGTATCGCCACAGATCGTTCAACAGCGTGAACTTCCATCCCTCGCTGAGGATCGACAGGCCGCCGAACAGGTAGAACCGGCCCTCGATTTCGGCCCAGGCCGAAAGGATTCGAGTGCAGGGTCTGCGAGCGGCCGGATCGAATCCCTCCAGGCCGTCGTCCGGCTCCAGCAGCTTCCATCGATCGTCCTTCGGATCGTATCTCCATAGATCGTTGAGCGTGCCCAGGGTCGCCTTGTTTCCCTGTGCCGAGGAGGCCCCGTACTTGAGTGTTCCGCCACCGAACATGTACAGGCGACCCCTGTAGGGCAGGATGCCCGTCGGGGCCTCCCGCGCACAGGGACGCGCGGGCGAATCCGCGTGGCTGTGTGGGGCGAGGAGCCTCCACTCAAACGACTGCATCGCTTATGCTCCCGTAGACCGCCAGGAGGGGTAGACTCCGGTCTCCATTCATAGGCAATGGATATCGAGGAAGGGCCCTACAGTCTGGTCTCGCCTAGTATATGCCGCCGAGGCCATGGCGTCAAGCGGCAAGGGGGCCGCATCCGACGCTCGGGGCATCGGGAGACCGGCGACGTAGATGAGAAACCGCTATTCCCGGACCATC
>JASLMQ010000091.1 GCA_030746455.1 Candidatus Latescibacterota bacterium | reverse complement strand
CATGCCCTCGGTCGTCGCGGCCTCCACGGGTTTGGACGTCCTCTGCCACGCCCTGGAGTCCTTCACCGCTCTCCCCTACGACCAGCGCCCGCGTCCCGAGCGCCCCATCCTGCGCCCGGCCTACCAGGGAACCAACCCCATCAGCGACATCTGGTCCCTCAAGGCCATAGAGCTCGTTGCCCACTACCTCGCTCGCGCGGCGCGCGACCCGGACGACGATGAGGCCCGCAGCAATATGATCCTCGCCTCCAGCATGGCGGGCATGGGGTTCGGCAACGCGGGCGTCCACCTCCCCCACGGCATGTCCTATCCCGTGTCAGGGATGGTGCGCAGCTTCAGGCCCGATGGATTTGTGACCGATCACCCCATCGTTCCCCATGGCATGGCCGTGGTTCTAAACGCGCCGGCTGTTTTCCGCTTCACCGGTCGCGCCTGCCCGGACCGACATCTCGTGGCCGCCGGCGCAATGGGAGCCGACCTCTCCGGTGTGGAGGACCTCGAGGAAGGGGCGGGTGACGTCCTGGCCGACGCCGTGGTGGCCATGATGAAGCAGCTCGAGATGCCCAACGGCCTCTCCGCCATCGGCTTCACCGAGGACGACATACCTGCCCTCGTCGAGGGCACGCTGCCCCAGCACCGCGTCACCAAGCTCTCCCCCCGACCGGCCGAGCCAGACGACCTGAAGGCCATGTTCCGAGATGCGATGACCGCGTGGTAGAGATTTGGGGGCATTCCGCTGCTGCGAACGTTGGGGCCCACCCCCCACAAGAAACGGCCCGGCGGAGAAATCTGCCGGGCCTTCCTACAGCCTTCTGTACCATACCTTGGTGTTAGCTTGTGCCCCGATCATCCGGGTCGTCGTGCCTGCCCTATCGGTGTCTATCCGTGTTTATCTGTGGTAAGATTTTGACGTTCTGGTTCCTGGCTCTCAGCTAGCCTGCCCTTCACCGTCTTCCTGCACGAACTCCCAGCCCATCGTGAATCCCCCGTCCTCCTCCGGCTCCGCCCAGGCCAAACGGGCGACCATGCTGATCCTCAGCCGGTCCTTCTTATCCGGCACATAGCCCATCCGCCTGAACACATCGAATGCCCCAGCGCGGACCTGCATGCCCGTGGCGCTGATGTCCACGATCTCGATGTCGTGGAAGTCACTCCCGTTCGCGTGCGTCTGCGCCGGCAGGTTCAACTCGTGGCGTGGTGCCCTTCGCCTCTCGTCATCGGTAAGCGTCTCGGTGCCCACGGATATCCTCCTTCCCTACCCCGAGATCCACGTAACGGCTGAGACCGGGTCACCGGCTGGCAGACCGAGCGCTCCCTGGCCTGTTCATTGGCGCAAAGAAGACGGGGACCGGCGTCGTCGCTCCCCGGAATCCTTGCGACGACGGCCAACCCCCGACCAGCGATCGTACCCCGACGGCAGAGCTGCCCATCTGCATCTCAACTCAGTTGCGTTCAATGCACCTGCCATAAATGATAGGCGCATGGCAGGGATTTCGTCAAGGGAAAATGCACTCGGCGGGCCCGATAGTCTGGTCAGGGCCTGGCCGGGCGCGACGAGAGATCACTGCATGAGTCGCACGACGCTCTATTGAGCAGATGGCGTTGGTCTCTAGGTAGGTGGAATAGACCAGCGCAGAGCCGGACGCATCCAGCTTTGACACAAAGACGTCTTGGGTACCGACAAAAGTACTTTGGAGGGCGTTTTGTATCGGAAAGTCCGTCGAAACAGTAGGTCCCACCACATGGATATTGCCCGAACTGTCCACGGCGATGCCATTGCCGAAATCGTTATCGCTCCCACCCAGGTAGGTTGAGTAGCTGAGTACCGGATCTATAACCAGTGAATGCGCACGATCATAGGGTCCCATTCTGAAGCGAACGTCCCGGGCCGGTCCTGTTCCGAGGAAGACGTATCTGCTCTCGACCTCCCGACGGACGCCGTTGATCACCTGGTACGCGATTGGTGCTTCCTGGACCACCTCGCCACCGGCCGTCTCCAGGAGCAGGTTGCCCGATTCATCCAACCGCAGCGATTCCGCACCCTCGAACCGGAGTCGGATCGAGCTGGCATCGGTGCCCGGCGCCACCACAAAATCGTACTCCAACCGTCGCTGGGAGGTACCGTAATAGACCAGGTCGATTCCGGGATAGACCTCTCGATACCGAACACGGGCATAGTGCGGCACATCCGAGTGCCACCGCTGTGGGTCATTCCCCGTGAAATAGTGGCTCTTGCCGGGCAGCGCGTCCAATCCCACGATATCAGGATCTTGATTTGAGTGTAGAAGCCGCATCCGCAGCACGTCGCCCCCGGACATCTCGGTTCCATCGGAGGGAGGCCTCTGCAGGGACAACACGGCCTCCTGAGGTGCAAGGAAGAGGGTGTAGCCCTTGCCACGAGAGAGGAACCGCACTGGAGCGTCTGACTGCCCCAGGTTGGGCTCGAATCTCAGCGATAGGTGGGTGTAGGCGTCTTCAGCCACAGAGGACTCACCCCCTGCGGTGGTCTGAGCATCGATTGGGAACCCAACCAACAGACCCACTGCAAGATTCAGGATCCAGCGCATGGTTGCTCCGCGGCGGTCGTGTGCGTGAGTTGACACGGACTACCCCCTTCCTTCAGATGGGCTGCGCTTTTCCCCGACAAGCGAATTTCCTATACTTACCTCGAGACGGATGTGAGACGGCCATCTCGCATCACGTCCAACCGGCCGTTCGCTTCGAGGGCTTCCAGGCAATCGAGCGAGCGGCCCTTTCTTGTCAAACCGGACCGCGATACATCAGTTCAGAGACATCCGAAACGGTCCAGAACCACCGGCTTCGGCACACCAAAGGGACGTCTCTGGATCAAGTAGTGGAAAATTTTAATACATTAGGCCCATTATCTTCTGATACCGGCCGTCTCTTAAACTAACGTTATCGATCATATTAGAGATTGTCAAGGCCTTTTTCCGATGTGCGGATCTTATTATCGGGTTTTTGTGGACCCCAAAACCGGCACCGATGCCACCCCGGGCTGGATCAGCACCTGCAACTGGCGTGCCACGCCTCTGCCGGAATTCGCAACTAGCCTATAATCAATTATTTATAGAGATACGCCAGCATGCGGCAAGAGGGGTGCAACAGGGATCATGTGCGAATTCGCACATTTGAGGTGCGGATTCGCACATAGATGTGCGTTCGCGCGCCTCGGAGGGAGGGCAAAGGGGGTGCTGCGGGATCATGGGGGAGGAGAGGACTTCGGTGTGCTGGGTAGTGCAGGTAGAGAGGGTAGGGAAGCCAGCTCTGGCTCGGGTAGGCTCACAGCCTCAGGATACTCGCCTGCCGCTCGTCGAACCGGTGGAGTCCCGCCTCTCGGGCGATCTCGTAGGCCTCGGTCATCTCCAGGTGGGATACGCGGCGGCTAAGTTCCTCGAAGCGATCCGCGCCCACACGGTTCGCCGGGTGGTACTGGGCCATGATATTCACGTAGGTGTCGGGCGAGATCTCGTCTGCCAGGAACCTCATGATCGCCCGCGTCTCCTCCAGCCCGTCGGGCATCACCAGGTGGCGGAGCAGAATGCCCCGTCGAGCGATGCCCTGGTCGTCGATCTCCAGATCGCCCACCTGTCGGTGCATCTCCTTCAGCGCCTCGCGCGCGGCTTCTGGATAGGCCGCGGTCCTGAGATACCGTTCGGACTTGTCCTCGCTCCAGTACTTGAAGTCGGGCATGTAGATGTCCACGATCCCGTCCATCTGCCGGAGGCTCTCCAACGAGTCGAACGCACTCGTGTTGTACACGATCGGCAGCCGCAGTCCCTCCCGTACGGCGATCGGCATCGCTTCCATGATCTGCGGCACCACGTGCTCGGGCGTCACCCAGTTGATGTTGTGACACCCCTCCTTCTGGAGCGCCAGCATCATCTCCGCCAGCTGCTGGGGCCGGACCTCGACGCCCGCCTCGGCCTGGCTGATGTCGTAGTTCTGACAGAACACGCAACGCAGGTTGCACCACCCGAAGAAGATCGTTCCGCTGCCCCGCCGCCCCCGCAGGGGATCCTCTTCGCCCAGGTGGGGGAAGCAGCTTGTCACCCGCGCGTACCGCCCCGTCCGGCACACCTGCGTCTCGTCCTCGAGCCGGTTCACCCCGCAGACCCACGGGCACACCGCGCACGAGGCCAGCCCGGCCACCGCCGCCTCGGTCCGCCGCTCGAGCTCCCCCGATTCATAGAGCTTCACATATCCCGGTTCTTTGTCGTCATGAGTCTGCATTGTCGACATGCT
>JASLMQ010000090.1 GCA_030746455.1 Candidatus Latescibacterota bacterium | reverse complement strand
GGGCACCCCGACAGGCCTCATCCACCTCGAGGCCGATGCCGAAACCGCCTCCGAGGGCTTTGCATCGCTTCTGGTACCCTTCTGCGGCCGCACGCCACCGCCTGACACGGGCATCGACGCCGTGACGAAGCAGCCGGATGGCAGCGTCACGGTCGAGTTCCGGATCGATGGCGAGCGGCGCCGGGTCGCCATGACGGGTTAGGGCCCGGCGGACCGGGCCCAGGAAACGAGAAACGGCCTCCGAGGGCTCCCTCCCGGGTTTGCCCTCGAAGGCCGTGCTTGTGTACCCTTGCGGGGTACGCGCGGGAAGATAGGGCCGGACTGTCCCCCTTGTCAACCAAAAAGCGGGCCTGACGCGCGATTCTCCATTTATCGGGAGGGAGGTAATAAACAGAGGAGCACGCAGGCCCGCTTGCCGTTTTCTGGAGTAAAGCTACCCAACTCAAACCTGGAAGTCAAGAGCGAGAGTCTGCCCTGCGCGGCCCTCCACGACTCGGAATCCCTCACCTGGCGAGCTCGAGCGCCGCCCTGCCGCAGATCTCGATGACCGGGTCGTAGACCGGGCCGAACGGCGGGGCATAGGCCAGATCCAGATTGTAGACGTCGTCCACCGTCATTCGCCCGAACAGGGCCGTGGCAAAGACGTCGATCCTGCCCGAAACACCCTCCTTCCACACCATCTGGGCCCCGAGCAAACGCCGGGTCCTCCGATCCGCCACGATGCGCGTCCATAGGCTCTCGCTGCCGGGGTAGTAACCCGCCCGCGACCGGCCTTCCCTGGTGAACGCCTGGGCATCGAACCCGCCGGCGCGAACGCCATCGAGGTCCAGACCCGTCTGCGCCACCGTGTGGTCGAAGACCTTGGTGACCATGGTCCTCGCCGTGCCCCGGAAGCGTTGTGTCGACGCGCTCCCCCGGGCTTCATGGGCCAGATTGTCACCTGCCACGCGCCCCGTACGGTTGGCGGACAACGCCAGGGGCGCGTGCACCTTTTCACCGGACACGACGTGCGTCACCTCGGCGCAGTCCCCCACAGCGAACACACCGGGTGCCTCGGTGCGCATACGGTCGGTGGTCGCGATGGCGCCGCTCCTGCCGACGGGGACGCCAGCCCGGCGCGCCAGTTCCGTCGAAGGCCTCAGCCCCACTGCCAGAAGCACCAGATCCGCAGGCATCCGGCCCTCCGAAGTCGTCACGGCCTGCGCCCTGCCGGCGGTGCCCTCGATCGCCTCCACCTGGGTCTCGAGGAACAGCCGGACGCCTTTCCCCTCCAGGTCTTCCACCACAGGCCGAATCAGATCCGGATCGAACCCCAGGAGACGATCCGATCGGCCCACAAGCGTGACCTCTATGCCACGCTTGGCGAAGGCCTCGGCCATCTCCAGGCCGATCAGGCCCGTGCCCACGATCACGGCATGCCGCGGGGCCTGGCCGTCCAGGCACTCGCGCAGCGCGATCCCGTCTTCGAGGTTCCTCAGGGCGACCACCCCGTCCAGTTCCGTACCA
The DNA here is from genome assembly GCA_030746455.1 of Candidatus Latescibacterota bacterium. The sequence continues at coordinate 4,004 of JASLMQ010000090.1, read as the reverse complement.
TCCACCGGCGGAGAAACGGGCGCCCCTCCTGTGGCCAGCACGAGGTAGTCGTACCGATCCCTGAACGTCCTGCCCGATACCCCATCCCGAACCGTGACCTCCCGCGTGGCAAGTCGCAGCTCAACCACCTCGTGCCGGACCCGCACATCGACGCCCCTCTCGGCGAAGCGTTCGGGCGTCATCACCACCAGGTCTTCCCAGCTGGGGATCTCTCCCGCGATGTAGTAGGGAATACCACAGGCTCCGTATGAGACGAAGGCCCCCTTCTCGTAGGCCGCCACGTCGAGCCCGGGATTGGCACGCGTGGCCTGGCTGGCCGCACTCATCCCCGCCGCGTCTCCTCCCACGATCACCACCCGCTTGGTCGAAGCCATAGATCGGCCTCCTCGAGATTCACACCCTCAACCGTTTCCGATCGACCCGCCGTCCACGCCTCTTGCCGTCTCCACAAAGGCCGCGAGATTCGCCAGCGATACCTCGGGCTCCAGGATATGCGTGGGCGATGCGATATAGGCCCCGTCGCCGGCCAGCTCTTCCACACGCTTCAGCACCACGCGCCTCACCTCCTCCGGGCTTCCGAAGGGCATCGTGGTCTGGGTGCCGATCGCTCCGTCGATCACTATGCGATCGCCAAACCTGGCCTTGAGATCCACGGGATCCATGCACTCGGGCTGGACCGGGTTCAGGATGGTCACCCCGATTTCCAGCAGCTCCGGGATGATCGCCTCGATGTTCCCGTCGCTGTGGTACCAGATCCCGATATCCGGCTTGATGCGCCGCGCCGCCTCGTAGACCTTCGCCCAACGGGCCTTCATGAACCGGCGCCACTGGTCTGGCGCGAACATCAGGGCGTTCTGGTTGGCCACATCGTCACCGCAGCGGATGTAGTCCGCACCCGCCCTGGCCCCCGCTTGGGCGATCCGGATGTTCCGCTCCGTGAACCGGTCCAGGATGTATTCGCACCATTCCGGCCGCTGGACCATGTCCACCAGAAAGGCCTCGTATCCCCGAACCTGCCACGACACCTCGTACATATGGCCGATCGGGCAGCAGGCCACCCTCCCGGCGCGGTGCGCGGCCTCGACCTCACCGGCCATGTGATCATCGGTGTAGTCGTCCAGGCAGGGATAGGGAAAGGTTTCGATCGCCTCGAAACGGCTTGCGTTGCGGAGCGGGCTCACCTTGTGCGTGAAATGGTAGAAGCTCCCTCTCTCGTGCAGCACCCCGAAGGCATCGATGTATGCGTCGTCGCCGATCTCGACATCCCGGTAGTACCCGGCGAAATCGGGCTTGACACGGTCCGGAGGCGGGCGGAGAGAGACCATCTTCGGAACGTACATGCCGAAGTGCTCCTGAAGACTGTCCTCCGGCCCGAGTCCCTGCGCCTCACGTACCCGGCCCTCGAGGTCAGGCGTAAAGCTCGCGTAGTAGAGGACCCCTTCGTGCTCCCGGTGTTCGAGCGTGGCCCTGAACATCTCAAGCTGAGTGAGTGCCATTCGGTCTCCGTCTCCCTTCCAGCCTGACGTTTTAGTCTTTGTCCTGCCCCGGCGATGAAGATAAGACCTGCCGTCGCACCCGTCCATAGGATTCGCCACGCGCGCGTGGGGCCGCACAACGCGATCCGCGTCGGTCGCTTCGCTTTTTCCTGGACAAGGGACCTATATATACAGTATGTTGTGGACCAGAGACACCCGAGTCCCACCTGTTGAGCCCTGAGGGGCTCACAGCCCCCCCTGGTAACCCGATCGAGGCATCGAATGGGCCTTCTCCACTACTACCGTTTCCCGGGCCTCTCCCACGCCGCAGGCGTGAGCCTGCTCCAGAACGCGCGGGAGCGCGTCGCCTCGGGAATCCGTGCGATCCACTCCGAATCCTGCTACAACGTCGAGGCCGAAGGCGAGCTCACGCAGACAGAGGAAGAGCACCTGATCTGGCTCCTGAGCGAAACCTTCCAGCCCGACCGGTTTGGCACAAGATCCTACCTTGATCGAGCGGGCCTCCTCCTCGAGGTCGGACCGCGCATGAACTTCACCACGGCCTGGTCCACCAACGCGGTGTCGGTCTGCCACGCCTCCGGTCTCAGCAGGATCCGGCGCATCGAGCGCTCGAGGCGGTACCTCATCGAGTCGGACCGCCTTCTGAATGCGGACGAACAGGCCGCCTTCCTCGACTTGGTGCACGACCGCATGACCGAGTGCCCCTACCCAGAGCCCCTCACCACGTTCGAGACCGGTATCGAGCCCGAGCCCGTCTCCGAGATCCCGCTGATTCAGGAGGGGCGCGCCGCTCTGGAACGGCTCAACCGCGAGATGGGCCTGGCCTTCGACGAGTGGGACCTCAACTACTACGCGGACCTGTTCCTGGATAAGGTCGGCCGCAACCCGACCAATGCCGAGTGCTTCGACATCGCCCAATCCAACAGCGAGCACTCCCGCCACTGGTTCTTCAAAGGAAGACTCATCATCGACGGCGAGGAGGCGCCCAAGCACCTTCTCGAGCTGGTACGCGAGCCGCTCGAGGCCAACCCCAACAACAGCACGATCGCCTTCAAGGACAACTCCAGCGCCATCCGGGGCTATGCCGTCGACACCATCGTTCCCTCCCAGCCCGGAAAGTCGACTCCCTTCGTGGCCGCCAGACCGGACTACGACATCATCTTCACCGCCGAGACGCACAACTTCCCCTCGGGCGTGGCCCCGTTTCCCGGAGCCGAGACCGGTACCGGCGGCCGGATTCGCGATGTCCACGCCACGGGCCGGGGGTCGCTCGTCGTGGCCGGCACGGCCGCGTACTGCGTGGGCAACCTTCGCATACCGGGCTACCCCCTGCCGTGGGAGGATCCCGACTTCCTCTACCCGGACAACCTGGCATCCCCGCTCCGGATCGAGATCGAAGCCAGCAACGGCGCCTCCGACTACGGCAACAAGTTCGGCGAGCCCCTGATCCAGGGCTACACGCGGGCCTTCGGGCTCCGTCTCCCCAACGGTGAACGTCGCGAATGGCTCAAGCCGATCATGTTCACCGGCGGCGTCGGGCAGATCGACGCCCGTCACGAGGAGAAAGGCATCCCGGAGCCGGGCATGTGGGTCGTCAAGATCGGCGGCCCGGCCTATCGGATCGGCATGGGGGGCGGCGCCGCATCGAGCATGGTCCAGGGCGAGAACGTGGCCGAGCTCGACTTCAACGCGGTGCAGCGGGGCGATGCCGAAATGGAGCAGAAGGTCAACCGCGTGATCCGGGCCTGCGTGGAATTGGGCCCCGAGAACCCCATCGTCAGCATCCACGACCAGGGCGCCGGGGGAAGCTGTAACGTCCTCAAGGAGATCGTTGAGCCGGCGGGTGCCACCATCGAGATCCGTGATATCCCCCTCGGCGACGAGACCCTGTCCGTCCTGGAGATCTGGGGCGCCGAATACCAGGAGAACGACGCCCTCCTGCTCCGCCCCGAACACGAGGAATCCTTCCGGAGGCTGTGCGCCAGAGAGAAGGTGCCCGTCTCCTTCGTGGGCCGCATCACCGGCGATGGCAGGATCGTCGTACACGACGCTCGTGACAGCGCCACGCCTGTGGACCTCGACCTGGACAGCGTCCTGGGGCACATGCCCCAAAAGACATTCAGGCTGGACCGCTTCATCCCCGCGACAGAGCCGCTATCGCTGCCCGAGGCCCTCACGGTTCGGGAGGCGCTCGAACGCGTGTTCCGACTCGTGTCGGTGGGTTCGAAGCGGTTTCTCACCAACAAGGTCGACCGAAGCGTGACCGGCCTGATCGCCAGGCAGCAGTGCGTTGGCCCGCTCCAGCTCACCGCCGCGGACGTCGCGGTGATCGCTCAAAGCCATTTCGGTCTCTCGGGCGCGGCCATCTCCATCGGCGAGCAACCCGTCGTGGGCCTTCTCGACCCCGCGGCCATGGCACGGATGAGCGTGGGTGAGGCCCTCACCAACCTGGTGTGGGCTCAGGTGAGCGCCCTCGAGGACGTCAAGTGCTCGGGAAACTGGATGTGG
>JASLMQ010000089.1 GCA_030746455.1 Candidatus Latescibacterota bacterium | reverse complement strand
CTGAACACGCCTTCCTTCTCGCCATCGGCTTTCAAGAGGGATGGCGTTCGATCCGATTGGAGTTGGGCTTCCGGGATTTCGAGCTCAGAGACGAGATCCTGGAGTTGAGAGAATCCCTCCGGCAGGCTGGAATCGACGTCCTGTACTACGAGGATCGATTCCGTGATTCATTCGGCGCCCTGATGGAGGCGCACTTCCGCAACTGGTGGTTCGGAAGCTACAGGCCCAACCTGGAACGCGAAGCGCCCTTGCCCGTTCTCATCGCCGTCGACACCAGCCAGAACCGAGTGGTGGGCTTCACCGGGTTCGTGAGGGTTGGCAGCGGCGGACGGGCAGGCTTCAGCCCTGGGGTCGATCCGGCGTACCGAGGACGAGGAATCGGCAAGGTCCTGGCAAACCTCTGGGCAACGGATGTGAAGCAGCAGGGCGCCGTGGAAAGCGTCATCGGCACAGGAGTGAACAACACCCCGGCGAAGTCCGTCTACTTCGGCATGGGCTACCGGCAGACGGCCGAGTTCTTCACCAAGCTGGTCAAACCATTGGGCACCACGGTCTCGTGAACCTGCCGACGCAGAGCTTCTGAAGACAACACGGCGGAGCAACGCGATGCGGATAGGCATAATCGGGCTACTCCACGAATCGAACACCTTCATCGGCACCCCCACCACGCTGGACATGTTCCGGTCCAGCTACCTGCTCCGTGGGCCCGAAGTACGGGATGCCTTCGAAGGAGGCAACCACGAGGTCAGCGGCTTCTTCTCCGGACTGAAGGAGGCCGGTCTCGAAGCCGCACCCCTCTTCCTGGCTTCAACGGCGCCTTCGGGCACCATCACCGCGGAGACCTGCGACGAGCTGATGCGTATGATGTTCTCCGAGTTGGAGGCGGCCGGTCCCCTCGACGGTGTCCTCGTCGCCCCTCACGGGGCCAACGTCGGTGAAGGGGATGACTACCGCGACCTCGACGGCCACTGGCTGAGTCGACTCCGGTCAACGCTCGGACCCGACACACCGATCGTCTGCACGGTGGACGCACACGCGAACCTCTCGCCCCGTATGGTGGACGCCTGCACGGCCACCATCGCCTATCGCACCAACCCGCACATCGATCAGAAAGAGCGTGGACTCGAGGCCGCGCGGCTCCTCGCGCGTACACTCAGGGGCGAGGTTCGCCCCACGCAGGCCGCGGCCTTCCCGCCCGTGGTCATCAACATCGAGCGCCAGATGACCTCGGCGCCCCCCTGTTTGCCGATGTACGAGAAGGTCGAGGCCTGGCGGTCCACACCAGGGGTGCTCTCCGCCAGCGCCGTGCTCGGCTTCAGCTACTCGGATGTCGAGGAGATGGGGGCCTCCTTCATCGCCGTCACCGACGCAGATCCCGACCTTGCCTCCCGCATCGTCGAGGACCTTGCCGAGCACCTTCGCCAGCGCCGCGAGGACTTCGTCGGAGAGTATATCTCAGTTTCTCAGGCCGTCGACCGCGCCGCCGGCACCGACGGTCCGGTCTGCCTGCTGGACATGGGGGACAACGTTGGCGGCGGGTCGGCCGCAGATGGCACCACCCTCGCCCACGAGCTCCACAAGCGCGGCGACATACCCAGCTACATCTGTCTCTACGATCCCGAATCGGTCGGCCGTGCTGCGGAGGCCGGGGTGGGTGCCCGCATCTCGCTGCGTGTGGGCGGGAAAACGGATGACATGCACGGACCTCCGCTCGAGGCCGAGGTGACCGTGCGAAGCCTGCACGAGGGCAGATTCCACGAATCCGAGATACGGCACGGGGGCCTCACCGATTTCGACATGGGCCTCACGGCTGTGGTCGCCACCGATACGGATCTGACCTTCGGCCTCACCTCCCGCCGGGTGGTCCCTGTGAGCATCGGCATGATGACCAGCTGCGGCCTGGATCCGGCCGACTTCCAGATCCTGGTGGCCAAAGGCGTCCACGCGCCCGTAGCCGGGTACCAGCCCGCGTCCAGGGAGATGATCCGCGTGGACACCCCCGGTGCAACGGCTGCCGACGCGAGGACCTTCAGTTACACGAACAGACGCAAGCCTTTGTATCCCTTCGAGGAGATCTGACCCCGAACCACGGTCTGCGCCCAGCCAATTCGCGTATTCTCCGGTCCAAGGAACCTGCCATGAAGACCAACGTCTACTCAAGCGGACAGAACGGCTACCATACCTACCGGATTCCTGCCCTGCTGGTGACCAAACAGGGCACGCTCCTGGCCTTTTGCGAGGGTCGCAGGAACAACCGCCAAGACCATGGTGACATCGACCTTCTGGTCAAGCGGTCCGACGACGGTGGAGAGACCTGGTCGACCCAGGACGTCGTCTACGAGGAATCCGGGGAGATCACGATCGGGAATCCCTGTCCGGTCCTCGATCACGACTCCGGGAGGATCTGGCTTCCCTTCTGCAGGGACAACGATCGGGTCCTGATCACGAACAGCGATGACGACGGACGAAACTGGTCTCCTCCGGAAGATATCACCACCAGTGTGAAGCTCGATGGATGGACGTGGTACGCAACGGGCCCGGGGGTCGGCATCCAACTCCAGGAGGGGGCCCACAAAGGCCGTCTCGTGATCCCCTGCGACCACCGGTCTCCCGAGACCTACGAGAACGGGTCTCACGCCCTCATCAGCGACGACGGTGGGCAGACGTGGCGCGTGGGCGGCGTGATCCAGCCCGGGTCGAACGAATGCCAGGTCGTGGAGCTCGCCGATGGCGAGCTGCTGATGAACATGCGGATGCAGGGAGGCTACCGGGGCCTTCGTGGGATCGCACGAAGCGCGGATGGCAGCGCCTCCTGGGGCGATCTGAATCAGGGCACCAACCTCTCCTGTCCCAAATGCCAGGCAAGCCTCATGCGCTATCCCTCGGACACGAACGAGGACATCCTCCTCTTCTCGAACCCGCTCTCGCCGTATGTCCCGGGGGCTGAGAGGGGTGAGAGGATCGACATGACCGTGAGGATCAGTCGGGACGGCGGAGCCACCTGGCCGGAGCAGAGGCTTTTGCACGGGGGGCCAGCCGCATACTCCTGCCTTGCAGTGCTGCCGGACGGGGACGTGGCGTGCCTCTACGAAGCCGGCGATGATCTGGCGTACGAGCATATCACCTTCGAGCAATTCACGATCGACTGAGGCGAACATGGATATCATCGAAACCGGCATCCTCGCCCGCGGAGAACCCGGGACACAGCGCGCCGCACTCACATTTCCCACCGTGACGGCGCTGTCCGACGGCTCCCTGCTCGCCACCTACCGGGCTGGCTCAACGAAGGATGCCGAGGACGAGGCGGTCGAGTTCCGCCGCTCAACCGACAGTGGGGTCACCTGGGAGAAGCCCTACCGGCCGTTCCCCGAAACGCATTTACACGGTTTGAGGGGCTCTCTCAAGCTCTGCTACGTCACGGAGGTGTGTCCCGGGAGACTCATCGGGGCGTGCATGTGGGTCGACCGCGAGACCTATCCCGGCAAGCCCCTGTTCGACGCCGGTACCGAGGGCTGTCTGCCCATGGTCATCCTCATGTCCGAATCTGATGACGGTGGACAGAGCTGGTCTCCCCTTCGCGAGGTCCCGATGCCCGACGACATCGGGCCGCCCAGTCTGACCAATCCCCTCATTGCCCTTCCGGACGGCACGCTGGTGATGAGCATCGAGACCAACAAACAGTACGAGGACGCCTCGAAGTGGCACCAACGCGTCGTCACGTTCCGCTCGGCCGATGATGGGCAGACCTGGGATTACGCCATCTCCTCCGGCGAGGATCCAACGGGACGCATCTTCAACTGGGATCAGCGTGCCGCCGTTTCGCCGGATGGTCGGATCGCCACCTTCACATGGACCTATGACAGCGAGGAGGCCCGGTATCTGAACATCCACCGGCGGATCAGCTCCGATGGGGGATGCAGCTGGTCACCTGCAGAGGACCTCGGCATTGCCGATCAGGCCGGCCATCCCGCAGTACTCCCGGACGGTCGAACCGTCCTGCCCTGGGTGGACCGCTTCGGGAGCGCGTCGATCCGAGCACGCGCTGCCAGATCGATCGACGCACGTTTCGATCACAATTCCGAGGTGATCCTCTACGCCCACCGAGAGGCGAGCACTGACTCCCCGACCGATGACATGGGCGAGCTCCTCAGCGACATGTCGCTCTGGACGTTCGGGCTGCCTTATGCCGAAGCCCTTCCCGACGGGGATGTCCTCGTGCTCCACTACGCCGGCTCGGAGCAGTCCATGGACATCCACTGGAGCCGACTGAACGTCGACTGAACCCTGAAGCGTCCAATTACCCAAACGGAGACATCTCGATATGCGATACATAGACACCCACGCCCACCTCGGCCCTTGGTTCGAGGAACGGAATACGTTCACCGCCGATGCGTTCGTCGAGCTTCAGACGCGCGCCGGCATCGAGCGGACCGTGGTCAGCTCGACGACCGCCCTTTACATCGACCTGGTCCAGGGCAACGAGTGGACGATCCAGCAGGCCGAGCGCCTGGATCACCTGCTGGTCTGGCTGGTCCTGAATCCACTCAAGCCGACCGAGTCGAGCGAGCTCCTCGGGCGCTACAAGGATCACGAGAGAGTGGTGGGCATCAAGATCCATCCCGTGCAGCATCAGTATCCCGCCGAGGTGAATGCCACCCATCGGATGCTCGAATCGATCGCCCCGCTGGGACTCCCGGTCCTCTCCCACGCCGAGATCGGGTCCTACGCGTCGCCCGATAGGCTCAAACGGTTGGCCGAGGCCTTCCCGTCGATCATACTGATCGCCGCGCATCTCGGGGCGGGCCAGCCCGGCCAGATCGACGAGGCCATCGACGCGCTGCAGGACTGCGAGACGGGCAACCTCTACACCGACATGGGAACGGCGAGGGCCATTCGTACCGGTGTGATCGCGCAGATGGTCGATGCCATCGGAGCCGACAGGATCCTCTTCGGGACCGACTCGCCGCTCTACGAGCCGATGGCCTTCCCAGCGCTGCTGGCCGCTGCGGACATCTCCGACGACGACCGGGAGCAGATCGCCCACAGGAACGCCCAGCGCCTGATTCTCGGCCCGAGGGGGCTGGCTTGATGTCGCCCGGAGCGATTCCTGCCAAGCACGGACAATAGGAGGAAGCCTTGGAACCCGAAGCCATACTGAGTCGCGTCAAAGGCGCTATCGACGTCCTGATCGAGGTGGGAGACCGATATGACGGGCTCTTCCCCTCCCTGATCGATCGGAAGACCCACGACATGCTTCTGGAGATGCCGCCGGCAATCGAGGGCCAGCGCGACGGGGACCGGTCCCATCTGGGAACCAACCTGATCCACGACGAGGCGGTCCTGATGACGATGTACGCCCTGGGCGAACCCGGATACGCCGAGGCCGCGGATAGCTACCTGCAGCGATTCACGACGCATTGTACAGAGACGGTGAGCGGGCTCTATCCCT
>JASLMQ010000088.1 GCA_030746455.1 Candidatus Latescibacterota bacterium | reverse complement strand
GTATTCCGGCGCGCGAGGAGAGGCCTTGCCGGCCTCTATCGCGCAGAGCATCGTGAGCCCCTCGACGATGGGGTATCCCGCGCCGTTGAGTGAGAGAGCGGCGTTCCGTGCCTTGCCCGCAGTGAAGCTCCATTCCGATGCAGGTACGCCGCCGTTGGCTGGCAGGATGCCCAGGCAGTAGGCGTCCCCGATTCTTCGGGCCAACTCGAGGTAGCCCGGGTCTCCGGTCTGGACCGAAAGCCCGGGTAGGATCCTCAACAGGTTTCCGTTTACCTCAGCCCTGGACGAGGGTAATGGACCGGATGCGAATGGGGTCTCCAGCGAAGCGAGGCTGAAGATGTCGTCCACGATCGCGCGGACACGACCCAGCCATGGACCGGTCCCGATGCGGCCTGTGACCGCTGACAGGCCCTCCGCCGCGTACTCCGCGGAAGCACTGACGATCCTCTCTGTGTCCGACCTGGAGTACAGGAAGCGATCTGCGGACAGATCGTAGTCATCGGGAAGGCGGAGCAGCCTGGCGGTCAGCACGGTTTCTTGACGCAGTGTCTGCTCCAGCGCCCGCCTCTGGTCCCCGGATCCTGTCAGGTGGGCGGCAAGTACCAGCTGAGGAAGGAGTCGCGTCGCGGTCTCCCTCACCGTCCACCTGTCCTTCCTCGGCCCCCCCCGGAGCAGCTGGGTCCCATCGTCCCTCCGATCCATCCACCTGATGAGGAAGGCGTGTGACGCGCGAAGGGATTCACGGGCTAGATTCCCGTTCTTGAGGGCCTGGTCGAAACGGGCCTCTCCGTTGGACACCACCGGCAGGGCCAGGACGAATGCAAAAGCAGCCAGCACGGCGGCCTCTCGGTGAGGTCTCATACCTGCTCCTTCGGGTCGGTGGGACGGGCACCCGGAATCTCGAGCGAAAAACCTTGACTTGCCGATCAGGCCTCCTTTATCATAAGCAAGAAGCGTCTCTATAGCCAACACAAACGTGGGTCGGGAGGAGGTCGGTTCCCTGCCCTGGGAGGCTTACCCATGCTCACGCTCGAGGGATGCGAGGTGCGCCAGCGGCGCCTTCGCGATCGGCTCGCCGCCGAAGGGATCGACGCGATCGTGCTGACCGATCAGCGAGATATCTACTATCTCACGGGAATCCTGTTGTGCAGCGACCCGGCCTTCACCTTTCCGGCGTTCTACATACTGGAAACCGACGGGGGATCGTGGCTGGCTTCGCATTCGGACGAGGGTGAGGCACTCGTCGACGATTGGATCGTGTACGAGTGGCACAAGCTCTACACCCTCAATCCCGACCCGCTCAGGCAGCTCGACGCAGTCGTGTCCCAGCGCCTGCGGGATCAGCCCACGGCCTCACGGATCGGCTGGCAGGAGGAGGCGCTGCCGAAGTGCCTGGCGGACACATTGGCCCGGACCGTCGATCCGTCGACCTGGGTGCCGGTGGACGATCTCCTCGCCGAGCTGCAGAAGCGCAAGGAGCCCGATGAGGTGGCCCTGCTGAAGAGGGCGATCGATGCCGATCTCGCGGCTTACACTGCGGCTCAGGAGGCCATCGCACCGGGCGTCAACGAGCTGGAGGTACTTGCTGCAGGCCAGCGTGCTGCGATGCATTCCGCGGGGGAAGTCATCCACCACGGGGGGGACTACCAGTGTGGTGAGTTCGGGGGACCGGCACGCGATCGCAAGATCGAAGCAGGAGAGTTGTACATCATCGATGCTCACAGCACCTACCGAGGCTACTGGGCAGACCTTTGTCGGACCTTTGTCGTGGAAGGAGAGGCGACCGAGATACAGCTCTCCGCATATGAGCATCTGACGCGCATACTGGAGGATGTGCCCGAGCTGGTCAGGCCGGGAGGGAACGCCACGGAGCTGTGGCGGACCGTGGATGCCCGAATCCGCGAGCACCCTGCATTCGCGGACACCGGTTTGATCCACCACGCCGGGCACGGTGTGGGCCTTCGACCCCACGAGGCTCCGGACCTGAACCGCGACAGGGAGGGCGTGTTTGAGGTGGGCGACGTGTTCTCTTGCGAGCCCGGGGCCTATTGCGAGGAGCTCCGTGCGGGTATCAGGCTGGAGAACACCTTCCTGATCACGGAGTCCGGCGTGGAGAACCTGTCTGAGTATCCGCTGGACCCGATCCCGGGCGGACGCGGCCCGCGCTGAGTCCAAGGACGCTGCTAAAGCAATCGGGCCCGACGCCGCCTCTTGGCGTTGCCGGGCCCGATATCGTTGCGCTCTCCGAAGCTAGGTGCTCAGGATTCTCGTCGGGAACGCACCTGCTTGATTTCGTCCCAGAGCTTCTGGTAGGCCAACGCAGCCGGGGAAGAAGGTCGATCGCAGGCCACGGGCCGACGGTGCAGGCCCATCTTCTCCACGTCGGCTGAGTAAGGGATATGCGAGGTCAGGAACTGACCGCCGAGAGATGGCGCGCCATCGAGGATCTCCCGATGCATCTTCTTGCGCCTCTCGACCATGGAGAAGAAGGGGTAGACCTTGGACAGATTGAGCTGCCGCCTCTTGAAGAACCGAACCAGCTTGCTGTAGGCCAGCATCGACAGCGTTGTCGGGATCAGGGGAACAACGAGGTAGTCGACGGCCCGGAAGACGTTCTCCGATACGAGGGTGATGTTGGGTGGGCAGTCGAGGAACATCGTGCTGTATTCTTGCTTCAGGGGACGGAGAACGTCACCGAGGGTCCTTCGAGGACGCTTGCGGGCAGCCAGCTCGATGTCCAGGTTCCGGTAGGAGGGCGCCGATGGCAGGAAATCGAGATTTTCGAAATCGGTGCCCTTGATGTTGCGCAGGATGTGATCGCCGCCCTTGAGAAGTTTCCTCTTGTCGAGCCTCTTGCTGGGCCTGATTCTCAGGTAGTAGGAGGCGGAGGCCTGGGGATCCAAATCGCATAGGATGGTCTTGTGGCCATCTCGAGCGGCGAGGTAAGCCAGGTTGACGGCCGCGGCCGTCTTGCCCACGCCCCCCTTGATGTTATAGAGTGCGAGGATGTCCATCTATCGGCTCCCGTGGGGGGGGGGGATGGCCCGCAGGTCCACTGAACCACTTCCGGGCGCACCAGTTGCTCGCGAGCCCTTGCCAAACAGCCGTTGGAACAGATCGAGGAACTCGGGCGCGGCGAAGCTGTCGAACGTTCGGGAGAACGCCCTG
>JASLMQ010000087.1 GCA_030746455.1 Candidatus Latescibacterota bacterium | reverse complement strand
GATCGTGAAGTCTGCCATCTCCCCATCCGATGTATTCACCGTGAACACACGCTCCACCTTCGTCCACTCAGCAACAGGTGGGATGTGAATCCGGATCCTCGGTTCGACCAGGATCCCGTAGAAGGCGTGGCGCGTGTCCGGGCTGGTGCGGTACCGGAAGCTGAATCGGTGCCGTGTGTGATTGGGAACCGTGATCCGTCGGATCACCCCGGAGTAGTCCGTGAGGCCCTTCGCTGTCAGGCACACGTCCCCGTGGTAGGGGGCCTCCCGATCCAGCGAGACGGTGGCGTTCACCATTCTGTTGTGATACACCTCCCATTCCCCAGAAATCTTCGCTCGCTTGTCGTCCGGTTCGGACTCTCCCGGCGGCTCCTCGAAGGACCCGCTCGAGAGTGTATTGGCCAGGCGGGCGTCAGGGTGAAGCAGACGGAGGCGCTGGGTCTCGGCAAAAGGTCTTAGCACGCCGTGCTGCGACCCCACCCCGGTCCAGAATGCCGCGACTCCGTTGTTGTGCAGCGTCTTCTGCATGTAGGCCGAGATAGACCCGAAGGCGTGATCCATAGCCTCATCCAGCCCTTCCCACTTGAAGTCCGGGTCTACCCGTCGCCGGTCCACCTCCTCGCCATCTCGCGAATAGACACAGTACCGCGCCAGCGGCTCGATCTTCTCCTTGTAGTAGGCCTCACGGGCGCGCGGAAAGGTGTAGAACGCACGTGCGGTACCGATGATCGACGCCACGTCGGTCTTGCTGGACACCTCGGCGGCCTTCAGCTTCTGGATGGCGTGGTACTGGTTCCAGTAATTCAGGCCCCACCTGAAGCATCGAGTCGTCATATCCAGACGGGTGCGGTCGCCATCGTCCTCCACCGCCTGAGCGGCCTTCTCCAGTGCGTCGGCCATGAACTCGAAGTCCTCGGCCCGAGCCTTCTCGAACTGGTACTCGCCCGGTCGCCACCTTGCGATCCGATATTCTCCACCTCCGCGCCGCCGCTCATAGATCTCCTCCGCCCGACAGAAGAAGCTGGACATGGCCGGAGCTGCCTCTTTGCCGTAGGCGTGCTCGTAGTAGTCCATCAACAGCGCGTCCACGTTCGCGTCCACGTTCCACAGCAGGTTGTTCAGCACCCACATCTTGGGGCCCGCCTGCGCCCACGCCACGTAGGCCTCCCCCTTGAAGGCCCTCCCGCCGTGCTCACGGGTCCACTGTAAATAGTCCTGCATCGCGTGGGGCCAATGGTTGGGAATCACCCATCCCATGCCGTAGAGCCACTGGTAGATGCCGATCGACTTCACCTTGCCCTTCCACGCCTCATACGTGGTCTTTGGCTCGTTGAGCAGGAAGATCATCACATTGTCTTCGAGCCCGAAGGTCGGCGGGGTCTTGACCATGTTGTAGGGGAAGAACGCCACGGTCTTGTCCGGCCATCGCTGCCGTACTCCCCTCGCCACGGTATTGACATAGCCGTAGTAGAGATGGCTGATCGAGGCCTTGCCGTCGGATAGCAGCTTCGCCTTGCGCATGTCCCTCTCCGAGTAGCCCAGTCCGTCGTTCACGCTCAAGGACATGGAACGCATCTCGGGCCGCTCAGAGAACAGCTCGCCGGCGTACTCGATCGCACGCTCGGCAACAGACGGTTCGCTGAACGTGGGCTGCCACGCGCCGTGCTGGTCGGGCTTGGGAATCTTCGGTTTCCCCTCCACGACCGGGTAGTACTCCGGGTGACTTTCGCCGAATCGCTCGGGATCGTAGATCCGGTACATGTTGTGATGGTACTGGAAGCGCTGGGTCCCTCCGATGTCGGCCAGCCACGCGGATCGGTCGAGACCCGCCGGCCCGCTCCAGATGCGCAGCAGGTAGTCCGGCCCTGGATTGAGCACGTAGAGGTCCTTCGGGATCACCAGCCACT
>JASLMQ010000086.1 GCA_030746455.1 Candidatus Latescibacterota bacterium | reverse complement strand
GTTAGGTCTGAGGGACCCGCACGAGGTTGGGAGTTGAAGTCAGATCCCGAATCTATGGAAGACCTGATTCTCTCACAGGTGACCGAGGCGGTTGGGGGGCAGCTCGTCGGCGAACCAGACGCCGGTGGGACGGGTGTGACCGGTGTCTGCACCAACACCCAAACACTGAGACCCGGCGAGCTCTTCTTCGCGCTTCGCGGCGAGCACACGGACGGCCATCGGTACCTAAGACAGGCCCTCGCGGCGGGAGCTTCTGCAGCGGTCGTCTGCCAGGCCTGGTACCAAGAGACAACGGAGCGGCCGGCCGGACCCGTGATCGTGACGGACGATCCTGAACGGGCGATGGGCGATCTGGCCAAGGCCTACCGGAGGCGGTTCAGCATCCCGGTGGTGGCCATCACGGGAAGCAACGGGAAGACGACCACGAAGGACATGACGGCCGCCGTTCTTGCCAGCCGCTACCGGGTACTGGCGACCGAGGGAAACCTCAACACGCGGCAGGGCGTTCCGCTCACGCTGTTCGGGCTGTCGAAGGGACACGAGGTCGCCGTGATCGAGATGGGGATATCCGAGCACGGTGGACTCCGCTATCTGTGCGAGATCGCCGATCCGACCGTCGGCGTGATCACCAACATCGGACCGACGCATTTAGAGTTTCTAGGCTCTGTAGAGGGGGTGGCCAAAGCCAAAGGGGAACTCCTGGAGTATCTGGACGAGTCTTCAATGACAATCTTGAACCTCGATGACCTGCTTCTGTCCCGGGAGAGAGCAAAAGTTAAGGGGAGACTCCTGGGCTTTGGCATCGAGAAGATATGTCAGTTTCGTGGGGAGGGACTTGTCCAAGATCAGGAGGGCTGCGGTCACTTCTCTCTGCAGGGCCATTGTTTTCGCCTCAGCATCCCGGGCCGCCACAACGTCTACAACGCCCTAGCCGCCGCCGCCGTCGGCGCTGCGCTGGACGTTCCCGTTGCGGATGCGGCCGCCGCACTGGCCGACTTCCGACCCACATCGCTGAGGAGCCAGGTTGAGGAGCGGGACGGTGTCCGGCTCCTCAATGATTCCTACAACGCCAATCCGGCGTCGATGCGATCTGCGTTGCAGACGCTTGCTCAGATCTCTACCCCCCGTCCCGACGGGAGACGGGTGGCGGTTCTGGGCGACATGCTCGAGCTGGGCCCCTGCGCACCGGAAGCGCACCGCGAACTGGGGCGCTTCGCAGCGCGGGAACCGGTGAGCGCCCTCTTCGCCCTCGGCGAGCTCGCCGAAGAGGTGGCCGAGGGTGGAAAGGACGAGGGGCTACCTCCCGAGCGATCCCGCGCCTTCGCGGATCGAGACGAGCTGATCCAGGTCCTCGAGAGTTTCGTGAAGCCAGGCGACCTCGTTCTGATCAAGGGATCTCGCGGCATGGCGATGGAGGCCGTGGCCCACGCGCTGGGTTTCGGCGAGAGTTCGGAAGAACACTGAGAATTGCAGTGACCCAATGTCTGGCGGGTCAGCGTGCGCTTCCCCGGTGCACCGCCGCGGACAGGCCGTGGGTCTCCCGCCCGGGCCAGTACATCTGGACCTCCCATTCCCTTCCTCACTCCCTAGGCTGATTCCCCTCGATCACTCCACTGGAACACCATCTTTGATTGCGCCACCTGCAGAGCGATTCGACAGGCGGCCCTACCTGCTCGCGCTGCTGGTTTTCGGGCTGGTCGGGTTTGGCACCGTTATGGTCTACAGCGCCAGTGCGGCACTAGGTGAGGTCCGGTTCGAGAGCGGCCACTTCTTCCTGAAGCGCTGGGTCCTGCGGATGCTGGTGAGCCTTGTGGCCATGGGCCTGGTGATGCGTGTGGACTACCGCCTGTGGGCACGGTGTGCGCGCGCCGTCCTGGCGCTTGGATTTCTGGGACTTGGGGTGGTGCTTGTCTTCAAGCTCCTTGGCGTCGGCAGCATACGGGGTGCGTATCGGTGGATCCACTTCTCGGGGATGGCGTTCCAGCCTTCGGACCTGATGAGGCTGGCACTGGTCATCTATCTGGCCGAATCGCTGAGCCGCAGGCGCGCCCTGGTTCGAGAGTTCCACAGGGGCTACCTGCCCCACATCGCGATCGTGGGTATGGCGATGGGACTCATCACGCTGCAACCGGACCTGGGTACGGCGATGGCGATCGGGTTGACCTGCACGCTGATGCTTTACGTGGGTGGTGTGCGACTGACGCATCTCCTGGCCACCGGGCTGGCGCTTCTTCCCGCACTCTACACCGTGGTCTTCGTAATCGGCTACCGGAAGGAACGCATCGTCGCCTTCCTGAATCCGTCCGCAGACACCCAGGGGGCGGGTTATCACGTGGCGCAGTCGCTGGTGGCCCTGGGGAGCGGGGGATGGACGGGCACGGGCCTGGGACAGAGCATCCAGAAGTACTTCTTCCTGCCGGAACCCCACACCGATTTCGTGTTCTCCATCGTGGGTGAGGAGCTGGGCCTGGCGGGAACCGTGGGTCTGCTCCTTCTCTTTCTCTTTTTCGGCAGACTTGGATTCCAGATCGCGAGGCGGGCCCCGGATCTTCACGGATACCTGCTGGCGGCCGGGGTGACCTTGATGGTCCTGGTGTACGCAATGGTGAATATGGGCGTTTGCACGGGGCTGCTGCCGACCACCGGGTTGCCGCTGCCTTTTATCAGCTATGGCGGATCTTCACTTCTGCTCACCCTCGTGGCGTCGGGTATTCTTATCAACATCGGCCGAGCCGGCGCCGAGAACCCAAGCCGGCTTCCCCCTCAGACCCACGGATCGTCTCAACGGATCTATCGCCCGGTGGACCTCAGGACATGATCGCACCCCGCTACCTGTTCGCCGTCACGCTCACGGGCGGCCACGCCGTCCCGGCCTTGGCCGTGGCCGAAACGCTGCGTCGTCGTCGGCCCGAAGCGGACATCTGTTTCGTGGGACTCTCGCACGGGGTGGAGGCGCGGATGGTTCCCCGATCGGGCTTTCGGTTCGAGTCGGTGCCTGTGATGGGACTGAGGCGGCAACTCCACCCCGACCTGCTGCGGTTCCCGTGGGTGCTGGCGCGGGGGGCGTACGGCTCGCTCAAGCTGGTGTCGTCCTTTCGGCCCGACGTGGTGTTCTGCACCGGCGGCTACGTGAGTGGTCCCATAGGGGCGTCGGCGCGGCTCCGCGGCGTTCCTCTGGTGTTGCACGAGCAGAACAGCTTCCCGGGCCTGACGATGCGGTTACTATCGCGCGGCGCCTCTCAGGTCTACACGGCATTCAAAGAGGCCGTGCACCGCTTGGGGGGACTCAGCCGTGAGGCCGTGGGCAACCCGACACGCGGAGGCTGGCGACGGCTCGAGCGCGCGGAAGCCAGGTCTCGATTCGGGTTGGATCCCGCCGGTGTCGTTCTCCTCGTGGTTGGAGGCAGCCAGGGGGCAAGAGGGATCAACCGGGCCGTGGCCTCCTCCCTGCCGGGACTCATTGCGAAGGGCATCCAGATCCTCTGGCAGACCGGGAAGCCCGGCTATGACGCGGCACTGGCCGTCGTCCAAGACCGCCAGGATCGGGTGGTCGTGAGAGACTTCATCGACGATATGGAGGCGGCCTACAGCGCCGCCGACCTGGCGCTGACCCGAGCCGGCGGGATGACGCTGGCTGAGCAATCTCTGCTCGGGGTGCCGGCGGTCCTGGTTCCACTGCCGACGGCGACGGAGAACCATCAGGAGCACAACGCCCGGTCCCGGGTGCGTGCCGGGGCGGCGCGCATGATCCGCGAGGCCGAACTGGACGCCGACCGGCTTCTGGACGATGTGGGACAACTGACGGGCGACCCGGAGGCCCTGGCAGAGATGGGACGTCGAACGCGCAAGCTGGCGTCTCCGGACGCGGCGGAACGAATCGTGGACGAAATGGACCGGGCCGGGCTGCTCGGGTGAGGGATATGATCACGTTCGAGCCCGGGATGCGCATCCATTTCGTGGGTATCGGCGGGGTGAGCATGAGCGCGCTGGCCGAGCTGATGCTCAAGAGGGGCTACACGGTCAGCGGGTCGGACCGGCAGGCTTCGGAGCTCACCGACCGGCTGGCCGGCCTCGGAATCCGGGTCCACATCGGCCATTCTCCCGAGAACCTGGGAGATGCAGAGGCGGTCATCTACACCTCTGCGGCAACAAGAGACAACCCGGAGCTTCAGGCCGCCGAAGAGTGCGGGATCCCGAGCCAGCGTCGTGCCGAGCTGATTCGCGAGCTGACCCGGAACCAGCGAGTTGTGGGGGTAGCGGGGACCCACGGGAAGACAACGACGACTGCGATGGTGGGTGCGCTGCTGGCGGCGGCGGGAAGCGACCCCACGGTGCTGGTTGGAGGGGTCGTCCGGGGTCCCGAGTCGAACCTGCGGGTAGGCCGCAGCCCGCTGTGGGTGATCGAGGCCGACGAATTCGATCGTTCGTTCCTGGCGTTGAGGCCGGAGGTTGCGGTGGTGACATCGCTCGAAGCAGACCACCTGGACTGCTACTCGGACCTGACAGACATCAGGGAGGCCTTTGTAGACTTCGTGGGTCTCCTGCCCCAGGGAGGATCCGGGGTGCTCTGGGCCGACGATCCCCAGGTGCGAGACCTGCCGCTGAGCGAGGGCGTCGAGCGGGTGCTCTACGGGACAGCGGAAGATGCGGACCTGCGCGCGGAACAGATCGAGCACGAGGGATTCGGCAGTCGATTCCGTGTTTCCGACAGAAGACGGGAGCTGGGTACGCTCAACCTCCGGGTGCCGGGACCTCACAATGTGGCGAACGCGATGGCGGCCGTTGGTGTGGGGCGCGTCCTGGGTGTGTCCTGGGAGGCGATGCGGAGCGGTCTCGAGGGCTTCCAGGGGGTCCACAGGAGGTTCGAGGTGCTGGGTAAGGCCAGAGAGGTGACGGTGGTGAGCGATTACGCGCACCATCCCACCGAGATCGAGGCGACGCTCGCCGCAGCCCGCGGGGCCAGGGATGGACGTGTCCTGGCGGCCTTCCAGCCGCACCTCTACTCGCGCACTCGGGACTTCTCCCACGCCTTCGGACGCGCGCTGAGTGGGGCAGACCGGGTCTTCGTGACCGATGTCTATGCCGCTCGGGAGGAGCCGATCGCTGGGGTTTCGGGCCGGCTGGTGGCCGAAAGCGTCCCGGATCCGGTCTCGACGTGCT
>JASLMQ010000085.1 GCA_030746455.1 Candidatus Latescibacterota bacterium | reverse complement strand
ATGGCATCGTCGAGGTGCGCGAGATCGTCCGGATGTAGGCAAGAATCCAACTTCACACGAAAGGAACCACCCATGCCGGAGAGTACACCGAAAGCCAGGGTCGAGTGCATCAATCCGATCCTCACCATCAAAGACATGTCGGCAACCCTGAGCCACTACACGAAGGTCCTCGGCTTCAGTAAGGCCGAATGGACCCACGACGGATCGACCTTTGGGTACGTAGAACGCGATGGCTGCGGCATCTACCTGTCCCAGGGCAGCCAGGGCGAGGCCGGGTCCTGGGTCTGGATCGGCGTCGAGGACATCGACGCGATCTACGAGGAACTCAAGTCCTGTGGGGCCAAGATCATTCGCGAGCCCACGAACTACTCCTGGGCCTGCGAGATCCGGGTCGAGGACCCGGACTGCCACGTGCTCCGGTTCGGCGGTCCGCCCAAGCAGGACCAGCCCTTTGAGGATAAGGTCTGAGCTGGCGCACGGGGTCACCGGAAGGGAAGAGCGAAATAGCTCTCAGCATTCAGCCATCAGCTGTCGGCTGAACCAGATCAGTGGATGCGCCGAAGCGTAACTTCGATACAGGCGCGCGATAGTACGCCACGCGCCGATTCTGCTGACCGCTGATGGCTGATCGCTGCCTTCTGCCCGGAATCCAGAATCCGTCCAATGAGTCGCGTACCCTCACTTGGGCCCAATGAACAAGGAATGCTGCATGCCAGGCAATCCCTACATCACTCCAAAGCTCTACACCTTCCTGAGAGCGCTGAGGCGCAACAACACGCGCGACTGGTTCCAGGAGAACAAGGACCGCTACGAGCGCGAGGTGCGTGGCCCGTTACTCGACTTCATCGAGGACTTCTCCGAGCATCTCAACGGGATCAGCCGTCACTTCGAGGCCGACAACCGAAAGGTCGGCGGATCGCTCTTCCGCATTCACCGGGACGTCCGGTTCTCCAAGGACAAGAGTCCCTACAAGACCCATGCCGGAATCCATTTCCGCCACGAGAGCGCCCGGGACGTCCACGCGCCGGGGTTCTACCTGCATCTCGAGCCAAAAGAGGCGTTCATAGGAGCGGGAATCTGGCATCCCGACAGAGACACGCTGGGGAAGATCAGGGACGCCATCCTCGAAGATCCCGACGGATGGAAGAAGGCGTCGACGAACGCAAGGTTCCGCAAGCAGTTCACACTTTCGGGGGAATCGCTCAAACGCGCCCCCGCCGGTGTGTCGCCGAACCACCCCCTCATCGAGGACCTGAAGCGCAAGGACTTCGTTGCGGTGTGTTCGGCAACGGGGAAGGACACCTGTGCACCCCGGTTCATGGAGTCGTTCGCGAAGACATGCAAGGCGGCGGACACCTTCATGGCGTTCCTGACCCGGGCCGTGGGCCTGCCGTACTGACCGGGGCGCCCACGCACCCATTGGATCGGAGCAAGTCAAGACCAAGGAGGACGACATGATCAAGCACGTAGCGTTCTTCGGAATACCTGTAAGCGACGTGGCCAAGTCGCGCGAGTTCTACGAAGGCAAGCTCGGCCTCACGGTGACGATGAACTTCCAGGACCGATGGGTCGAGTACGACATCGGCGAGACCACGATCGCGATCTCCGACATGGCGGAGGGATCGCAGCCTGGAGCCCCTGGTGGATTCGTGGCCCTGGAGGTCAGCGATCTCGACGCCGCTGTCGCGGAGCTGAAGGCACAGGGCGTCCCAATCTTCAAGGACATCTTCGAGTCGCCGGTCTGTCGGATGGCCGTCATCGGCGACCCCGACAACAACGGCATCATTCTGCATCAGCTCAAGGAAGGCGAGGGGTAGAATCAGCTCCAGTGGGTCGTCCTGGGGGCCAGACGTACTTGCTCCGAGCGCCCATCTTGGCGTGACAACGAGGGTCGCCCTGAATCGCCGGGCGGCCCTCTTCTCTTGTTTCCAGGTGGGCCAGTGACCATATTACCGATATGCCCAGAATACGTCTAATCCACTGGAACGCCGCCGAGGCCGAGGAGCGGGCCCAATGGCTTCAGTCCGAGGGCTATGAAGTGGTCTGGAAACCCCTCGAGGGTCCAGCCGGGCTTCGTGAGCTCAGGGACGACCCCCCGGATGCCGTCGTCATCGACCTGTCCAGGATCCCCTCGCAGGGACGCGATGTGGGCGCCGCAATCCGGCGGTACAAAGACACCCGGCGCGTCCCCCTGGTCTTCGTCGACGGCGACCCCGACAAAGTCGAGGGCGCTAGGAAGCTGCTCCCCGACGCCACCTTCACCACCTGGGCTCGGGCCCGCAGGGCCGTCAGGACGGCCATCCAACGCCCGCCCGAGGAACCGGTTGCACCCTGCGCAATGGCGGGCTACTCCGGCACGCCGCTGCCGAAGAAGCTGGGGATCGTCCCGGACATGACGCTGGCCCTGATCGGGGCGCCCGAGGGATTCGAATCGACCCTTGGGACGCTGCCCGATCGGGTGAGGATCGTGCGTCGAAGTAGTCCCAAAGCCGACCTGTCGATCTGGTTCGTCCGCCGCCGGCGCGACCTCGAGCGGCGCATCGACGGAATGGCCGAGCGCATCGGCACGCGGGGCCTCTGGATCGCCTGGCCCAAGCGTGCCTCGGGCGTCGCCACCGACGTGACACAGACCGAGGTGCGGCGGGTTGGATTGGCCGCCGGCCTGGTCGACTACAAGGTGGCCGCCATCGACGAAACGTGGTCCGGCCTGCGTTTCACCCGTCGAAGGTCATCCGAATCATCATGAACCCCCTGTAGGGGGGGGGCCGGCCTCGCCCCAACACGCCACCAGCGCGCGGGGATCCCCCCTGCCGGTGATAAACAAAACAACGCTGCCCCGCGGCCGCGAACAG
>JASLMQ010000084.1 GCA_030746455.1 Candidatus Latescibacterota bacterium | reverse complement strand
CGCGCACCGGCCACAGGGATAGAGGGGCATCACGACGACGCGGTCGCCTACCCGGATCTTGTCGGAGCGGTCGACGGACACGACCACGCCCGCGGCCTCGTGTCCCAGGGCCTGCGACTCGTGGCCAGAGCTGAATGCCTTGTATTCCGTGCACATCGGGGCCACGCGCACCTCGACAACGACGAATTCGTCTTTGGGCTCAGGGTCGGGCGCGTCGATCAGCTCCGCCTTACACTCTCCGGTGATGGCTACGACTTTCATGGCTGCATCTTCCCCCCTGGTGAGGTGTGGAGTCCGTTCAGAAGACCCACAGCGGCGGTCTCGACCATTTCCAGGGCTTCGGGTACCAGGCGAGAGCCGCGACCCGTTCGGGTCTCGTAGCCGCCGCCCGAGAAGGCCCTCTGCGTAGGGAGGTAGCCCACGTAGCCGTTGCACATGTGGGCGACGTGGGTGAACGCAAAGGGCGACTCGAGCTTGATGCGGAGCTGCGCCTCCACGAACGGCTCTCCCATAATGCCGAGGAGGGCAAAGTCACCGATCCGAAGGGCCTGGAGCTCGTAGGGATAGTCGGGATCGGTGGCACGCTCGTCGGCGATGTCGAGAATGCCGACGGCATAGACCCAGTCCCACTCGACGCGGATGCGTTCCGCATCCTTCCAAAGCGGGTTGGGGTAGTCGCGCAGCATCTGCTCCGCCTCGGCGAGGAGCTCGGCCGGGATCGCGCGCCGGGGGATAGGCAGAATCCGTCGGCTCCACCTGAAGGAAGACGGGTCGACCGGCGCTGCGTCCTCCAGGGCGCGGAGTGTCGACTGGGCCAGCAGACGCCCCATGTCCTCGTGGTCTCCGGACTGTGCGGGATCGACGTGGTTTGCATGGTGGATGTTGCCGCAGCAGCCGTTGATCACCAGGGGGACGGAGCCGTCGCCGAAGTGGCTCTCCATCTCGCAGCACCAGGCGCCCGGCCATCCCCCGATGACGTCGTTGCCGCCGAACCCGTGGCACGGGTGACACGTGTGGTGTAGCAGGGAGGCGACGACGCGTCCGTCTCCAGCCGTGAACGCGACGACACCGACCTCCGGGTCGGTAGGGCCCTCGACATGCAGGATGTCGGGACTGCAGTTGCGCGGGTGACACATCGCGCTTCCGTCGCGGAGCACGAACCGGCGGTTGTAGGCCACGCGGCCGTCCATCGCCCGTCCGGCGGTCACGGTGACGGGTGTCAGGCTCTCCAGCGCGTCACCGATGGCTTTGAGCGTGCCCTCGACGGCGGGTTCGTTGTAGCGTTCGTCGCCCCCGCGGAGCCAGGGGTGATCTGCCGGGAAGAGGTCGCACGAGTCTCGGCAGAAATGGTTGCCGATGCTGGGGGAGGCGTGATTCTGAGTGACGTGAACAATCACGGCTTCGGAAGGCAGGCCGAAGGCATCGAGGGCCCGGCGTCGGATCTCGTCCGCCCACGGGTTGTCGATGGCCAGAACATCGAGCGAGAGGATGCAGAACCGGCTCGCCCCCTCCTGAAGTACCAGCGCCCGCGCGTGGATGGGCTCCTTCACCCCGGTGCAGGGGCGCCTACGGCCGATGTCTCCCGCGATCTGGATCCCGTTCTCGGGGGAGATGTCGATCTTCGCCGCGCCGGCGTAGAGACGCGAGTCGGAGGCTGTGACCATCACGAACTCCTTCTGCATTCCGGGACAGGCGAGACTACCACTGGGTGAGTCGCAATGGCAGAGGATCGGTGTTCAGGTGCTGGCGCTGGAGCAACCGCCAGAGCATCTCCTCGCGTTTCTGGCTGTGCGGCGGATCTCCGCAGAGATTGCGGGCCTCATCCGGATCGGTCCGAAGATCGAAGAGTTGACCATACTCAGGCCCGGCAGCCGGGTAGACGTTCAGCTTCCACTCCGGGGTGCGGAGGGTCTGAACCGCCCCGTAGGGTCCAGTTGCTTTGGCACAAACCATCGGCTCCAGGCCGAACATGTCGGAATAGACATCGTCACGTCCGATGTGGGTGCCGTCGGTGAGGGCATTGGACCAGTCGATTCCCTGGACGCCCGGATGAACCGGAAGTCCCAACAGGCCCAGCAAGGTGGGGCAGACGTCGGTCAGCTCGACGAGGCCCG
>JASLMQ010000083.1 GCA_030746455.1 Candidatus Latescibacterota bacterium | reverse complement strand
GC
The DNA here is from genome assembly GCA_030746455.1 of Candidatus Latescibacterota bacterium. The sequence goes on along the minus strand of JASLMQ010000083.1, from coordinate 8,006 downwards.
CCCTCCCACGATGACGATGTTTCCCATCTTGTGGGTGTCGGGCGCCTCCTTCATCATCCCAACGACCATCTTGAACGCCTCGTTCCCGTCGCCGCCGAAGGCCATGATCGCGGCATCCATGCCGTAGCCGCGCGTGAAGGCCTCGGCCACCTTCACGGGGTCCTCCTCCGTGCCGTTCACAGCGCGGTGCACCCCGGCCTGCGTCGCCCGGTCGAGCCGCATGGGCAAACGGTCGACTGCCATTGTGTGACACCCCGAGAGCCGAGCGAACTGGCACGCGAACTGCCCGACGGGGCCCAGGCCCACCACGGCGACGTGCTGGCCCAGCACCATATCGGCCCGCCTGACGGCATTCAGTCCGGTGCCCGCCAGATGGATGGACGACGCGTGGTCGAAGCTGACCTCGTCTGGCATGGGGATCGCCATGTTCCGTGGAACCACCGCGTGCGACGCGTGCTGAGCGAAGCCGCCGCCCATGCAGGCCACCCGGGTCCCCAAGGCGATGTCTTCACAGCCTTCTCCCTGTTCGATCACGACCCCGGAGTTCGAGTATCCGAACGGCCTCGGCGGCCCGTCGCCAGGCGCCTCGCGCCGCCTGGCCACCCCGCCCAGCTCGGTGCCCGGACTGACCATGCTCGCCTTGACCTCCAGCAGCACCTGTCCCGCCTTGGGCTCGGGGATGGGTTCCTCCACCACCGAGATCCGTCCCGCTCCGTCGATTGCTGCGGCCTTGCGCGTGCCTCCGCTCATCTGTCCCTCCTCCATCGAACGGGTGAAGTGCTCTGTATTGCGTGTCAGTACCTGTGAACCATATGCCCCCGCGGCATGAACCAGATCGTATCGACAACCAGGCCAGCCGCGATCACGACGACGTACCCGACCAGCAACCCCACGAAGAAGGGGCGAGACCGCCTGTAGAACGCCGGTCCGGCGAAGCGAAGCAGGATAGACTTGATGGCCCAGGCCATTAATATTGTGAATCCGGTCAGATGCGAGAGGGCCGTACCGGAAAGGGCGAACCCGATTGGGTGGAACGGCCACCGCGTGAACCGGTATCGCATCAGAAGCAGAAGGGCCATCAGCGCCAGTCCCAGGCCGAAGAAGATATACTCGTTGGTCTCCATCGGCTTGGGCGAGATGATGTCCGTCACGGCGCCCTGGAGCCCGCGCTCTCCGGACCGCGTGATCAGCCAGTTGGGCTCGAAGTTGTAGCCCCCGATCTCGTAGCCCAACCAGATCACGAAAAGCGTGGACGAGACGACGCCGATCAGGAAGGCCGCACAGACGCCCCAGAAGAGCCGACGCTTGTGCCTGACGATGAAGTCTCCCAGCCGGTTCGCGTGCATCCCGAAGGTGAAGAGCGTTCCCTTGAAGTGGCTGTGGACCATGCCGGTCGGGTAGAACAGAGCGTGCGTCGCCGCCGGGACCGCCCTGGCTCCGCCGAGGAAGGCTTGCGTCAGGTTCCGGGCCGAGGTCGGGCAGCTCAGGAAGACCAGTCCGGAGTCCGCCATGATCTTCCCCACCGCGAAGTAGACCAGAAACATAGTGGGGATGATAATCAGGACGATGACGGCTTCCATTCCGGCGTTCCACAGCCACGCGGCCGTGAAGGCGCATCCGATCGCAAGTCCAGCGAACGCCCCACGGTAGGAGATCAGCTCTCGCGTGTCGTCAACGTGTGATCGCTTCGGCCAGATGGCCTTCACGAAGGCGTCTCGCAGGTGTCGCCTCGAGATCAACACCCACCAGAGGGCCAGACACACGAACGCGCCCGTCGACTGCCAGGTATATGCCCCCGCCGAACGGTACGATTGCCACGACGGCAGGCCCAACCGCGTGAGCACCCCGGCCTCGAGAATGAAGACCAGGTCGAAGAACCAGAGGCTGAACAGCACATCCAGGCCGGCGTGGTAGGCGAAGCAGACCGCGAAGGTGTTGACGGAAACGTAAAGAGCCGGGAAGTCCCTGGCGATGGGCACGTAGAGCCCGGGCGTCATCCTGAACTGCGGCAGGCTCGGGCTGAACCAGCCAAGGATGTTCCAGCCGTAGATCCCGGCCGCCACAGCGAACCCCGCCCAGAAGGCACGTCCCTTCATGAACTCGGGCAGCACACGGGTGCCCGACCCGGTGTTCCCCGCGATCTCGACGATCGGCTCCATCGCCGGGAAGACCAGCTTCTCGTATTCCGACCACTGCCTGTGGATGATGATCGACGCACAGAAGCACGCCAGGCCGGCCGACGCGATCAGACCGAACCACCAGAACAGCGGCCCGACCCAGACCTCCCAGGGGATGGTCGCACCCGCCGGCAGGCCGTTGTAGAACCAGCTCATCCCCGCGTACTTGTTGGTCGGGAAGAGCCAGTCGGCAAGATGCGGGTGTAGGAACTCCGACCACCTGTTCTCGGGCGTGGCGAAATAGTAAGGAGAAACCAGGGACGAGACAAGCTGTCCGCTGATGCCGTAGGTCGGTCCAAGCGCGCCCACGAAGCCAAGTGTGAAGACCGTGAGCCACTCCGCGCACGAGAACACGAAGGCCTTGCCGAATCCGTACGCCAGCGCCGAGCAGATGCCGATCGATCCCAGGACCAGGATCAGGTTGCCCATCGGCATGTGGCAATAGGTCGTGAGCGACCCGTGCACGAGAAAGCGCGCGCAGTTCGAAAGCAGGCCGACGCCAAGGGCCAGGCACAGGCCGAGGGTCAGGGCCCTGAAGCTGACACCCCTGTCCTCGGGCGAATCTGGGGCCTCACCGCCTGCCCGCATCGCCATGGTTCGACCTCAGCCTAATACCACTTGTGGATCGTGTGACCCTGCTTGCCGAACCAGATGGCGTCGACGACGAGGCCGGTTGCGGTAACCAGGATGTAGGCGACAAGCACCCCGATGAAGAACGGCCTGGACTTCCGGTAGAGCGATGCCCCCACGAGCTTGAGCAGAATGAACTTGGCCAGCCAGGCGATGAATAGCGTGAAGCTCGTCAGACGGGTCAGCCAGGCCCCCGACAGGGCGAAGCCGACGGGGTGGAAGGGCCACCAGGTGAAACGGAATCGCATGATGTTGAGGAACGTCATGAAAAGGGCGCCTGCCAGGAAGAACCAGTATTCCGCCGCCTCCATCTTCTCAGGCGAGATGATGTCGGTTACCGCTCGGTTGTAGCCTCCGTAGCCGGCCCGGATGATCAGCCAGTTCGGCTGAAAGTTGTAGCCCCCGATCCGGTAGCCCAGCCAGACGGTGAAGAGGGTGGACGCCACGATGCCCACGACGAACGCGGCGTACACGCCGCCGAAGTACCGCCGCTTGTTCCCCGAAACGAAATCACCGAGGCGGTTGACGTGGGTTCCCACCGAGAACGCGAAGCCCCTGAAATGGTTGATCGCGACCGAGGCGGGATAGAGCACCGCGTGGGTTGCCGCGGGTATGTTCTGGGCGCCCCCAAGGGCCGCCGTGGTCAGGTTCCACGCCGAGGTGGGCGACCCCACGTAGACGTGGCCCGAGTCGGCCAGGATCTTCGCCACCCCGAAGTAGGCCACCAACATCGTGGGCATAAGCACCATGATCACCACGGGATCCATACCGGCCTGCCAGAGCCACCCCACCGTGTAGAGGCAGGAGGCGGCGAAACCGATGAAGGCGGCCCGGTAGGACAGCAGCTCGCGCGTGTCGTCGACCGGGGACCGGTCGGGGTGCCAGGCCTTGAGGAAGGCATCGCGTATGTGACCGCGCGAGACGAACAGCCACCACAGGGCCAGCGCCACGAAGGCCCCGCCCGTCTGCCAGGAGTAGCGACCGGTCATGTAGTTGGGCGAGATCGCCTCTATGCCCAGGCGGTTCAGAATCCCACCCTCCAGAATGAAGACCAGGTCGAAGACCCACAGGCTGAGCAGGACCTCGAGACTCGCGAAGTAGGAAAAGCAGATGACCACCGTGCTCAGAAAGATCCACTGGGGAGGGAAGGCGCGCCCGAGCGGGATCCAGGTTCCCCGGGCCGTCGGGAAGACTGGAAATGTCGGGTAGAACCACGAGACGATGTTCCAACCGAAGACGAAGAAGGTGATGACGAACCCGGTCCAGAACACCTTGCCTTTCATGAACTCGGGAAGCAGCGTCCGACCGGTGCCCGGGTTCGAAATGATCTCGACGATGGGCTCCATCGCCGGGTACACGATCTTCTCGTGCTCCGACCACTGGCGGTGGATGATGATGGAGGCACACAGGCAGACCAGGGCCACGGCGGAGATGAACGTGAACCACCAGAACAGGGGCATGGCCCACGCACCCCAGGGCACGGGAGCCCCCGCCGGGAGGCCGTCGTAGAACCAGGTCATCGCCCCGTCTTTGTTTGCCGGGATGATCCACTGGGGCAGGTAGGGGTGGAGGAACTCGATCCAGCGGTTCTCGGGGGTGGCGAAGTAGTAGGGCGTGACGATCACGCCTACCAGATATCCGCTCACGCCGTAGGTGGGGCCCAACGAGCTGATGAACCCCATGGCGAAGATCGTGATCCACTCGCTGCGGGAGAACACGAAGCGCCGGCCGAACACGCGCGCAAGGATTGAGCAGAAAATGATGCAGAGCAGCGAGACGATCAGGTTCCCCATCGGCATGTGGCTGTAGGCCATGAAGGAGGCGTGCAAGATGTACCGAACGGTGTTTCCCAGAACGCTGACCGCAACCACCAGGCAGAGCCCGAAGACCACGGCGCGCAAGGTCACCCCCCGGTCCTCGATCGGTTCGATCGCCGAAGCGCGATCCACATCCCTGTTTCGGACGTCCTGAGCCAAACCTGCGTCTCCCGATGGATCCCGGCTGGACCTAAAGTGCAACGATCTTCTTCATCCGCTTGGCCATTTCGATCTGCATCTCGTGATCGCCACCGACCTCATGGATCACGGGATGGTCGTATCCGATCGACCGAAGGTCTGCGACAACGGCGGGCCAGTCGGTATCGCCGTCCATCAGAGGGACGAACTTGTGCTCCCGCCTGATGAAATCCTTGAAATGCACGCGACGGATCCGGCTGCCCAATCCCCTGATCCAGTGCTCGGGGAATCCGTAGGACATCATGTTCGCCGTGTCCAGATACGTGCCCACCCAGTCGCTTCCCACTGCATCCACGAACACGCCCATCTCCCTCGGGCTGAGCAGGAACTTGTTCCACACGTTCTCGACACCGATGGAAACCTGCTTCTCGGCCGCGACGCCCCCCATGTCCTTCATCTCGCCCAGAAAGGTGTCCCACACCTCCTCGTAGGTCCCGGCGGCCGTCAGTTGCCCGGGGTGAAGCAGCACGGCATCGACACCCAGGACGTTCGCGATTTCCAGAGATCGGACCAGGCTCTTCCTTCCCTTCTCCCTCTCCGATGGATCGGGACTCAAGAAGCTTCCACGATCGGCGTACCAACCGATGGAGCTGCTGATCTCGATCCCCGCGGCATCGCATCTCCCGCGCACGCCGCGGATCTCGTCGTCGCTCATGTCCACGTCGGGATCCCGCCCCTCCCCGAAGACGAGTTCGAGCGCCTCGTAGCCCGCTTCCTGACACAGCGCGATCGAGTCGTCGAGTGTGAGCTCGCCAAGGATGATCTGCGTCACGCCAATCTTCATCGCCCGACCTCCTCCTCAAGAGAAAGTTTCTGAAGCACTTGCGGCCATTGTCAGTCGACGGTGCCCGATCGGACTCAGGCCGATCCTCGTAGGGTCCGACCCATTCCAGACGACTCGAGCGACCCTCAAAATACGTGCTGCCTGGGAAAGATGCAAGCCGAACTCATGCGGGTGAGAAGTCCCCTTCGGAGGGTACAGAAAGAACCCTTGCCGACACGGGGCGGGGCCCGTCCTCAGGCAAGGGCTGCCTTACCAGGGCAGGTTTCACCCGGCCCCAGGCTGGATGCTACTCCTTCACCTTCTGCACCTTCTTCAGCTCGCGCTTGCTGGAGATGTCGATCTTGGCAGGACCGGTCATCTTCTGGGAACGTAGATCGGCGGCACTGGATGCCGCCCACCGGTCCACGCTCTTCTGAGCGCCCACCTCCTGAGCGATGCCCCTCAGGATCTCGGCATCCGCCTTCAGCTGGAACTTGCTGTCGTACTTTCTGATCAGGCCCTGCTCATAGTCGAAAAGGAACTTGGCCTCTCCGGTTCCTGTGCCTTCCGCGGACATCACCTGATCCCCGAAGACATAGATTTCGAGAGACGTGACCTCCAGCTTCTCCTCGATTTCGAAGCACCGGGAGCCCTTCTGCTTCTTGGCCTTCTTCACCTCGAACGTGCTCTTGACCTTCAGCTTGGCGTCCCTGCCAACCGCGGCATAGGAGGCATCGTATTCCCGCTCCGCAGTCCAGGTATCGCCCACCCCGACCGGCTCCTCGGGGAGCACCGGCGCACACAGGCCGTTGTACAGCTCGAGCCCGGGGGCCAACAGGTCCAGGAGCTCTCGATCGTAGATGTCGGAGGCACCGAGGTTCGGCGGGGTAAACCCGGCCAGGATGCCCCAAGGCCTCAGGTCGATTCCGAATGGCCGGTCGGCCAGCAGGGCGTAGACGGATCTCATGACCGGATTCCCGCCCACCGTCAGGGACTCGTTCAGGTTTTCATAGAGGACGGACAGGCTCAGGGTGCCATCTTCGCCGATCCCTGTGAGACGCTCGGTGCACTTGTGCTCGAACAGGGCCTGACATCTGAGTTTGTCCATCTCCAGGTCGATCGCTCTCTTGATCTTGTAGACCGTCTGCTGCCCCTTCGGGTGCTTGTACCTCAGGAGAACCGGGTCCCCCTCTCCTGCCTGAAGCCGATGCGGGATCAACAGCATCAGAGAAGCGAAGGTGAGAATCAGAGCACGCATGGCGAGCCTCCTGTGTGATTGCCGGTGGTGCATGTCTCGCTTTCTGAGCCTTGCACCACCCGTAGTTCGGAGCCGGAAGAGCAGGGTATTCGGTCCTGAGTCGCTGCAGGTCCTTCACGCCTAATCATGGACCATGTCCCGAAGGATGTCAAGCAATGCAAGTCCCGTAGCCGCGCATCGGTGCCTACTCGCTCCCAAGGCGGTTCCGCAGCGCCGTTGTGGCATCGGGATCCACAACTCCACTCGCTGCGTCGATCACGACTCCGTAGACGTCTGCCGCTGACGCCTCGGAGACCCTCCCTTGCCGTACATCCTCGAAAACCTTGTCCGGATCCCGTTCCAGGGGCGAGTAGAATCCGCCTCCCCCGGGGAGACGCAGGGTCACGGTTTGCCCCGGCTGGATCTCATACTTCCCCTTCGGATGGGGACGCGTCCCATCGGAGAGCACCAGCTCACCTGCGGCACCGTCCATCCCTCCCAGGAATCCCCGGGCCGGACACCGGGTTCGGTCATACATGCACGAGTGAAGGACCGGCCGGTCGGAATCCATCTTCAGCACCATCTCCTGCCCCAGGCCCCCGCGGTAGCGCCCCGCGCCCCCCGAGTCGGGCCTCAGGGACCGCTTGAGCATCAGCACTGGAGACACGGCCTCGATGGTCTCCGCCGGAACGCCCTTGATTCCACTAGGAAAGGCCGTAGCGGACAGCCCATCGGACGTCGGACGCCCGCCCATACCGCCGGCCGAGAAGTAGATGTAGCAGAACATCCTCCCCTCGGAGTCATATCCCTCCAGCTGGGTATTCCACAGCCCTGCGGAGCCATCCGCGAGAACCCGGCTGGGTATCGCCTGCGACAGCGCACCGAACACGGCCTGCGACAGGAAGTGTCCGATGAGGTGCCTGGCCCCGACGGCGCAGGGGTACTGGGCATTGAGCACGCACCCCTCGGGGGCCCGGACCGTCACCGGCCTGAAGCTCCCCTCGTTGTTCGGCACCGACGGACTGATGGAGATCTTGAGGGGATATGTCGTGTAAGCATGGGTGTAGTTGTAGACCACGTTGATGCCGCGATTCACCTGTGGGGAGCTGCCCGCGTAGTCCACGTCCAGGTCACGATCTCGTACCGTGAGTTCGATCCGGATCCTCAGCGGGTCGTCGAACCCG
>JASLMQ010000082.1 GCA_030746455.1 Candidatus Latescibacterota bacterium | reverse complement strand
TGGCCCGAGTTGCCCACGTCCAGCGTCAGGTCACTGCTCCTGCCCAACGGCACGCTGCCGAAGTCGAGAAACGCGGGTGAGACGTCTATCTGGGGGAACTTCTTGAACGCAGCAACAACCGTCTTGGGAGCGTCCATGGTGAGGCTGGCAGAGCTCAATCCGTACACGAGATCCCCACCCCAGCCTGAGAAACCGTAATCTTCGCCGGGCAGTGCAATGAGAGGGACACAGAAATGCCTTGGGGATACCATCCCCCTTCAGGATCCAGTGCCACCGTGCCGCTGTTCTCAGGAACGATCGCGACGCTCAGACGGTACTCCAGGCTCAGGTTGGCCGTGTACGTTGTTGCCGAAGTCGGTACCGTGACCGCATGAGACAGTCCGCCGCCGTCGCTCCACGATGTAAAGGCGAACCGTGTCTCAGTATCCCCTTGAGTGGAGTCCACCGCGACGGTGTGGATGGACCCGGCAGTCCAGCTGAAGGTCTGCGGCGTAGTGTACTCCAGACTGTCTACGTATACCTTCTTGCCCTCCGGCGCCGTCGTTACCGTGATCGACACGGCTGCGGACACAGTGGCGTGCCATGCAGTCAGTAGGATGCACGAGATGACGATCGACGCCAGGCGCTGGGGTTGGAGTCTCAATCTCTCCCCTTCGTCCTCTTAAGGGCCCACCTTCCCTGGCCCGGGCTCAGTCTGCCGAAGCTGTCTCCTCTCCCGCCTCGATCCGCCTGCGGAGTGATCCCACGACCGGCAGGAGCACGAGGTAGGCCAGGGCGAGTCCGTAGAGCAAAGTCAGCAGACACATCGCGAGCCCTGGTCCGAGCGCCGAGGGATCGTCCAGGTTCTTGAGCATGATAACCATCCCCACGACGGAGCCCAGCGCGCCCGAAACGACAGCATAGGATCTGCCTCGCTTGAACACCGCGACGGCGAGCTTGAGCGTCTGTGCGTCTGACTCACGGCTGAACGCGGCCTTAACTGCGGAGCCAAGACACGAGCCGTAGGACATCATAAGCGCACCCACAGTGACCACCACGGTCACTATGGCTCTCCCGATGTCCACGTAGTAGCCCAGCTGGGTGGTTTGTATCAAGCCGAACGCAATCAGTATGATCATCAGGATGAATCCGAGGATTCCCATGTCCAGTCCTCCCTCTTCATTCTGTCACTTGCTGAGCAGCAGCGCTAGATAGGCGATGTGCCCGAGCGCGACCAGAAAGATGGTTCCGACCGCGAGCAGGTCGATGGCCGTGCACCCCGACACGTTCTCGATGTGTCCTCCCTCGAGTAACCGACGCTCCACACCCGACTCGAGCGGGAGGATGATGAAGTAGGCGAGGAGGAGTCCCCAGAACAGGCCGGTGAGGATCAGAGCCAGCGCGGGTCCCGATGCCCTGACATCACCATCTGCGAGAAGCGTGATCACAGCTGCAACGATGGCGAAGAAGACAGCCGCCACAACGCACAGCCGCGTGGCACGGAGCACCCGGGCGCTGGTCTTCAGCCGGTCCGGCGAGGTCTCGCCGGAGAACGCCGCACCGATGGCGGAGCCGACCTGCGTGCCGCCCGACATCAGCAGGCCACCCACCAGGGCTCCCAGAAGGATGAGCATCGATCCCGCGTCAAGGAACGAGCCCAGGTTCCCTCCATTGTAGATGCCCAGCAGAACCACAACCACAATCAGCAGAAAACCAAGTACGCGCATAGCAGATCCCTCCTTTGCTTTGAAGGAAGAGAGCGCCTCACGCCGAAGGGGCACACCTCGCTTGTCCGAAGCATGCCCCCAAAACCCAGGTCCATCGTGGACGCCCGTCCCCGTTCGGACCGTACAATGTGATACGCGCGGAAGATAGCCCAGACAAAAAGAGAAAGCAAGCCGGGAATGGCTTTGCCCCTGAATGACGTTCGACATACGCTGGCGGAGCTGGATCCCTACATAGGAAACAGGCACCCACGCATACCCAACTGTGATCTGCGCAGATGCCTGTTATTCTGTGGTTAAGCTCTGGTGCCGAAGGAGGGACTCGAACCCTCACGGGCGTTAAGCCCACTGGATTTTGAGTCCAGCGCGTCTACCAATTCCACCACTTCGGCACGCTTGAGTCCTGTGTCACAAATATCCGAACGCGCCCCCCTGGAGTCAAGCGAAAAGGCCTACCAGAGATCGCGATCGGCGCGCGGCGGTCCCAGAATCTCGTGGTAGAGGATCGCCCTGCGGATATTGTCCCGCCCGAAGTTCAGCCGCACCTTGCCGCGCCGTCTCCGCCTCCTGGTCGGTGCGATTTCCCGTTTGGAAACGATCGAACGAACCGTTGTCTCGGGCGGCACATCCGCAGGTGCAGTGGCCGGGAGCTCGGTGACCGGGCGAGTGCCACGGACCTCCTGGAATTCCCGCCCTCCGGTCGGCTCCTCCACCGGGCGGGTTCCTTCTACCTCGCGGAACTCCTCCCCGCCGCGGGGTTCGTGCACCGGCCGCGGTACCTGTACGGGACGATACTCCTCCTGCCGTGCGGGTGTGGGCTTCGGCGGCTCGAACTCCTTGAAGACGTCCCACTCCGACAGGTCGATCTCTTCCTCTTCTTCCACGACCACCGGAGCGGGCCTCCGCCTCTTGACTCGACGGGACGCCTTCTCTCGCTCCTCCAGCTCCTGCGACCGACGGTGCTGCTGCAGCTTGTTGATCAGCGACGACACCACGCTCAGCAGCAGGAAGAGGACGACAACGACTTCGAAGCTCATGGCCTACTGCTCCCCATCATCCCGGCCTTCGTCCTGCCCGCCGGCGATGCCGTCTCGCATATCCGTGTCGGCCTGGATGTTGCGCATCCGGTAGTAGTCCATCACACCCAGGTTGCCGCTCCGGAAGGCCTCGGCCATCGCGCGCGGCACTTCCGCCTCCGCTTCGACGACCATGGCGCGCATCTCCTCGACCCGTGCGCTCATCTCCTGCTCTTGCGCGACCGCCATGGCCCGACGCTCCTCGGCCTTGGCCTGCGCGATCTTCAGGTCGGCCTCGGCCTGATCCGTCTGGAGCTTCGCGCCGATATTGTCTCCCACGTCCACGTCGGCGATGTCGATCGACAGGATCTCATAGGCCGTACCCGAATCCAGGCCCTTCTCCAGCACCGTCTTGGAGATCCGGTCGGGGTTCTCCAGCACGTCCTTGTGGGTCTCGGCGGAGCCGATGGTCGTCACGATGCCCTCTCCCACCCGGGCCATTATCGTCTCCTCGCCCGCGCCTCCGACCAGCCGCTCGATGTTTGCGCGAACGGTCACCCTGGACGTCGCCTTCACCTGGATTCCGTCCTTGGCCACGGCGGTCACCATCGGTGTGGAGATCACTTTGGGGTTCACGCTCACCTGAACGGCCTCGAGCACGTCTCGCCCGGCGAGATCGATGGCCGCGGCGCGCTCGTGGGTCAGCATGATGCCCGCCTTGTCGGCCGCGATCAGGGCATTGACCACGTTCTCAACGTGTCCACCTGCCAGGTAGTGGGCCTCGAGAAACGAAGTGGGAATATCCAGCCCGGCCTTGGTGGCGCTGATCTGCGAGCCGAGAATGATCCGGGGCGGAACGCGCCTCAGTCGCATCCCGATCAGTTCGCCGATGCCGATCCGGACCCGGGCAGCGATGGCCGAGATCCAGAGCGCAACCGGTATGAAGTAGAAGAACAGGAACAGCGCGAGTACGCCAGCTGCAACGACAAGCAACAGAATGAGGCCTTCCATAGTTGGGCTCCTTGATATGACCCTTCAGTTCACCAGATCAGCCCACCTCAGGCCTGATCCGACTTGCGAACCACGATTCGGTTCCCTTCCACCTCCGTCACCCGAATCGGTGTATCCTTCTCGATGAAATCTCCCTCGGCCGTCACGCTCAGCCGGCGATCCCCGAAGAGGCCGGTACCTCCAGGTCTCAGGGGCGTGAAGGCCACTCCCTGCTCGCCAACCAGGTCGCCGTACCCGCCGGAAGCCACGTACCCGGCATCGGCCTTCTCCTCGGTCTGAAGAATCAGCCGATTCCACGTGGTGGTCCGGGGCAGGTTCTTCACCATCACGATGGCAAGGACCACGGTCACCACCAGAGCGAGCAGCAGGGGGCGGGAGACATCGCCAATGGTGCCCCAGGTCCACAGCTCCGACCGCCCCATCAGGCTCAGGAAGACCCCCGCAAACATCAGGACGATCCCCGGCACGGCCAGCAACCCGAAGCCGGTGATGAAGAAGAGGTCCGCGAGCACAAGAAGGACGCCAGCCATGAAGAGCAGCACTTCGCTCCACTCGGCCAGGTTGACCAGGAGGTGGCTTCCGAAGAACAGCCCCAGGCACACAAGACCCACGGTGCCGCCCACGCCCCATCCGGGGCTCTGGATCTCGAATATCAGGCCGAGGAATCCCAGAGAGAGCAGGAGCGAGGCCAGGTAGGGATGGGTGAGCCAACGTACGAGCTGCTCGGCCCAGTTCACCGACTGGCTCAGAATCGCTGCGTCTTCCAGCCCGTAGTGCTTGAGCACCTCCCCCAGCTTCTCACCTTCCTGCGCGGACGAGACCTTGAACTCCGCCAGCTCCTGTTCGATGGCCTCTTCCGTGGTCAACGTTAGAAGCTTGCCCTTTGGCGCCAGCTCGGGGACATCCACGTCCTCGTCCACCATCG